>NZ_JAHREU010000007.1:18749-98840 GCF_020883145.1 Microcoleus sp. CAWBG27 | reverse complement strand
CGTAGTGAGGACTTTAGTCCGCATCAGATAGGTTCGTAGTGAGGACTTTAGTCCGCATCAGATAGGTTCGTAGTGAGGACTTTAGTCCGCATCAGATAGGTTCGTAGTGAGGACTTTAGTCCGCATCAGATAGGTTCGTAGTGAGGACTTTAGTCCGCATCCAAAAAAGGACTGATTTGCTTCTAGCGAGGACTTTAGTCCGCATCCAAGAAAGGACTGAAGTCCTCACTACGAACCTTGTAAAGTTTGATTATCTCAACTCACTCAAAATTACCAAAACGTGTTAAAGTTGATGGCGCTAAATCGAAAAAACTAAAATATGACTGTTGCAGTTAACAAAACTCCAGGATTAGCATCGCGTTTAGTAAATGGCGTACTCTCCATCAAACCTTTGGCCGCTCTAGCCAAACACCAAGCGCGAGAAATGATGATAAACAGAGCCGAAAAAATCGGAGTGCATTGGCGAGAAGAAGCCCAAGCACTTTTGTCCCGAAATTGGGATGCAGAATTGCTCAGCGTAGAAAATCCCGATTTGGTTTACCCGAAATATTATCTAACTTCATTTCACGCTTACGAAAAAGGTAATATGAGTTGGGAAGCTGCCACAGAAGTTGAAGTTGCAGCCCGTGCAGTGCACGCCGGAATTTGGCCAGAAGCGGGTGCAGAAGGCGATGCTAAACTCCGCGCCAGCTATCACGAAATCGTCAAAGCTCAAATTTCTCAAACACCGCAAGATATTGTCGATTTGGGATGCAGTGTGGGAATGAGTACGTTTGCGCTTGGGGATGTTTACCCGGAAGCAAAGATGACTGGGGTGGATTTGTCGCCTTATTTTTTGTCGGTTGCTCAATACCGTTCCCAACAGCGAGAAGCGGAATTTTCTAATCAAAAATCTCCAATTTGGGTGCACGCTGCTGCTGAATCTACTGGTTTACCTGCGGCTTCTTTTGATTTAGTTTCTATTTGTTTAGTTTGTCACGAATTGCCGGAGAAAGCTTCTAAGGCAGTATTCCGGGAAGCGAGGCGTTTGCTGCGCGCTGGCGGACATTTGACAATTATGGATATGAATCCTCAGTCGGAAGTTTATGCCAAAATGCCTCCTTATATTTTGACTTTGCTCAAGAGTACGGAGCCTTATTTGGATCAGTATTTTGGGTTGGATATTGAGCAGGCTTTGGTTGATTCGGGTTTTGCGGTGCCGACAATCACTTGCAATACTCTCAGACACCGGACTGTTGTTGCTCAAGCAATATAGCAGTTTTAAGTTGACTGAATTACAGATGTTTGGGTAGGACATGGCAGTGCCGTGTCCCTACTGTATTTCAGTAAAGGTTGATGTGCAAAAACTGTTGGCTGTCAATGATGCTCGAAAACTAAATTCGATCGCAAATGTGGTAGAATTAATACTTAGACAGCAGTCTTAGCTATATCGTGTTGAGAGAACCCTAAAAAAAGGATATCATCATGAACCCGACAGCCCCTCCTCAAAAGGTCATTGATTGTTTGCAGGTTATTTTGGATGCCACAGCCTCAAAAAATTACGAGCTGTTTACCACGGTGGGCGATGCAGGCTACAAAGCGGGAATTACACAAGAAATGTTCGATAATGTTAGCGATGAACTCGGTTCGCGCCTGCAAAACGGATATTCAATTAGTTATTTTGGTGAATTGACACAAGAGGGTTTTCAGGTTTATTTGTGGAAGCTGAGTTTTGCAGATGGTGGAGATGAATTTGTGGCACGGATGACGATGAATGGAGACAAGGTTGCTGGGATCTTCATCGCATAATATCTATTACTTGATATGGCGTTCGACTGAATGTCAAGGCGTCAGCCCACAACTTTCAAGCGAAACCTATCTGGTGTAACAAAGGTGGTGCCTTTTGGTACCCTGAAATTTATGTGCGATCGCTAGACAAGTTAACGCGAGACAAATAGGTTTTAATAGATATAGCGGTTCTCAGAAAGATGAGGTATGTTGTTGGGCTTGGGCCCTCTTGGTTTAAGGGTTGTGTGGGCTGTCAGTTATACCTCATCTTTTTGAGAAAGGCTATAGTTGTTGTCATACATAGAATTATGGTACAGGTTAAAATCTCCGGTTTGAGAGAGCATCTCGATCCCATTAAGCCTCAACTCTCCGATGTCATTAATTCCTGTGTCGTAGATGCACTTCATTATCCACCTGATAAACGTTCACACCGTTTCTTTCTGTTCGACTCCTCTGATTTTTTTTATCCAACAGGGCGCACAGAACGTTACACTATCATTGAGGTGAGCATGATTGAAGGACGCAGTGTCGAGACGAAAAAGCAGTTGATTCGTTTATTGTTTGAGCGATTACAGCCCTTTGGAATTGCCACACAGGATTTAGAAATCACGATTTTTGAGAATCCTAAACACAATTGGGGTTTTCGGGGCTTACCGGGTGATGAACATCAACTCAATTATAAAATCGAAGTGTAGCCGATCGCTCTTAACTTACAACAAAGCGGTCGATCGAGCTTTATTGTCGATCGACCGCCAATCTCTCCCCTCAGTGAAAAAACCAACTTCACCCCTCATCCACCCCGTAACTGCTTGACCAAGTGAACTAACTCTGGTAAAATTAGCTTTTCCACAGCTAGTTTCACGCCATTACTCGATCCAGGAAGAGAAAAGACTAACTTGCCTTGATACACGCCTGCAACAGCCCGAGATGCGATCGCCCTCGAACCAATTTCTTGATAGCTCAAAAACCGAAATATCTCGCCAAATCCAGGTAAAATCCTGTCGAGCAAACTCTCCATCACATCGTAGGTAGTATCTCGTGGAGAAATACCCGTCCCGCCACTCAAAACTATCGCATCCACATCTTCGCGCTGGGCAAGCGCCTGCATTTGCAATACAATTTTTGCAGCATCATCTTTAACAACAGTGTAAGCTACCACAGAGTGACCTGCATCTTTTAGCAATTTTTTCGTTAACAAACCGCTATTGTCTGTGTCAGCAGAGCGCGTATCGCTAACAGTCATGATAGCGCAATTTACGGTTATTTTAGATAAATCGGGGTGAGGAATTTGCGTCATTGTTTCTTGTCGTAAGTAATCGGCAACCAGCAATCGGCTATCGGCCAATTACCAATTACCAACTACCAATTATTAACTATCTATTATGCCTTGCTAAATCCTAAGCCGTTTGCTTCCGAGTAGCGTTCCATAAAACGCATAAAGCGTTCCCAGTCAGCGGCACTTTTCATCAGATAAAGAGCTTCTAAACCCGCAGGTTGACCGTTGATGAACTTAGCCTTAACTTCGCGAGTCAGAAGTTCGCCTTCTTCGTCGATCATGTACATTCCAGTAATGTCTTGGGTGCTATCGTTGCTGAGAGATTTCGGATTTTCAAAGATAAATGTGGCAGTGCCTTGAGCTCCGCTTTTAGAACGAGTTAGGCGGACTTCGGGTACAGTATCTTCGTCTATACCCCGGGAGAATTGAATTTTAGCCATAATCTGAGAGTGGAACCTTAAAGATTGCTGAATTTCTTAATCTTTTAATCATAAAACGATTTGGACGCTCCCAAGTCAAGACTTGGGGAGATTGTGCGATGGGGATCGGGGGAGAGGGGCTATTTTTCAGGTACGTAGTTGCGCTTGAGCGCTCTTTCTGGGATATCGGAAAGAGCGAAGACAGCGCAACAGGTATGTAGTTGGGCTTTAGCCCTCTTTCTGGGATATCGGAAAGAGCGAAGACAGCGCAACTACGTACCTTTGAGTTGCCTGAGCCCTGGCTTTCTCCTTCACTATTGGCTGTTGGGGTTTAGTACTTTTTCCCATATCTCACAAAGAGCGCTGAAGCGCAACTACGTACCAAAGAGAGCGCCCAAGCGCAACTACATACCTTTAGACGATGTAGGGAGAGTTAATTGGCTGCGCGCGGTTTGTGGCTACCAGAGTTTGGTAGACGAGGGCGGATATCTCGGCGCGGGTGATGTCGCGGGCGGGGGAAAGCTTGTCCCGCGCGGGATAGTTGACTACGATTTTGCGCTCTGTGGCGGTGGCGATGGAGTCGGTGGAAAAACTGGGAATTAAAGCCCGATCGGCATAAACGCTCAAAGAATTAGGATTGCCGCCTTTAAACTGCAAGCCGTTTATCAATGATACGATCGCCTGAGCTTTAGTCAAATTCTGTTCCGGGCGAAACGTGCTGTCGGGATATCCAACCAAAAACCCGCCTCGATTCGCTTTGACGATCGCACTTTGGGCCCAAAAATCCGCCGCCACATCCTTAAAAACCGTTGCTTCACGGCGCGGCGCCAACTCAAACGCCTTCGCCAGCAACGCCGCATACTGAGCCCTAGTTAAACTCTCGTCAGGTTTAAAAGTGCCGTCGGGAAACCCGTTAACAATATTCATCTTAGCGAGGCGATCGATAAAATCCTTAGCCCAGTGAGTGCTGATATCGCTAAACTTTACACCCCCAGGAGTCGGAGTTGGAGTTGGAGTTGGAGTTGGAGTTGGAGTTGGAGTTGGAGTTGGAGTTGGAGTTGGGGTTGGGGTTGGAGTTGGCGTCACATTTCCCAACTCAAATAAACCTTTTACCCGCGAAGGATTGAGTTGATTTCCCAGGGCAAAAATCTTAGTCGCAGTAGCATTTTGCAAATCAAATTCGCCATTGTTAGCAAAAATATTTCCCCCTAAATCTTGAGCCGTACCAAGATCTGGCAGAGATTTTTCCACCGCAGTCAAACCATCTTCGGTATTTTTTTCAATGCGATTCTTCCGCACAACCGGCTTAGAGTTTCCCGTTAAAACGATACCGGAGCGATTGGCGACAATTTGGTTGTCAACAATCAAAGGAGCCGATTGAGCTTGCAGAGAAATGCCGAAACCGGTATTTTGAAAAAGATTGCGCCGGATTACGCCCTTAGCATTCCCCGCCATAATTACCCCAGCGGCAGAGTTTTGGATAAATATGTTGTCCAGAATCGCCGGATTGGCATTTCCTGTGGCAAATACGCCTTCGCGCTTGCAAAGCGTGAAAGTGCAGTTAGCCACAGTGGGAGAAGTTGACTCCATCCAGACAGCAGTGCCGCGAATCTCCAGATTGGTGACAGTTACTCCCCGCAATTCCGCATCAGTTGCTAGCAGTAGAGTGATATTTTGACTCGCAGCGGTGGGACTGACAAATTTGCCGCTTCCTTGAATGATAGTACCGCTTCCTTTGTTGGCTTCATTGCCGATTACTTTGACTCCTGAGGAAATTTCTAAGGGGAATTGTTCGCCGCTGGCTGCGCTGTAAGTTCCCGCTGCTAGCTGAATAACTGTTCCCGATGCAGCGCGACTGATGGCGCGGGCGATCGTTTTTAAGGGTGCCGATTGGGTACCGGCTGCTGCATCGCTGCCTGTTTGGGGGTTGACGTAAAGTGTTGCCATGTTGTTGTCAAAGATAAAATGTGCGATTCCCTACGGGATAGCTTCGCTTAACGACTTTTGGGCAATTTTCATTCTGTACGAATTTGACTGCGGATATATATTTAGCTTTGATTGGGAAGACAGCCATAGGGGATGACAACCCCAGGGGGATTGCCCCTACAAAATACTTGATTTCTCGTTTCCCAAAATAGCAAATCCCCGACTTCTTCAACAAGTCGCTTACCTGGGTATTAGGCTTTTTCATTCAGATCGAGTCGAAATTCCCTGCCCAAAAACCTTCACCGCTTCAGCCAAGTCTGTTTCACCCATCAAAATTGAGCGTTTTAGCAAATCAATATCCAGGGTTTCCAATCCTAATAATTGACTCTGAATTACTTCTTGATATCCATCTTCCCGGAGGTGATACAACCGCAAAGTGCCATCCTCCCAAAACCAGATTTCTGGCACGCCCAAAGCTCTATATTTTGGCAACTTGCTCGTTCCACCGCTAGTATAAACCACCTCGATCGACAAATCGGGAATCAACTTAGGTTGTCCCAAACAAAACGATTTGTCGGCTTGGGTTGAAACTTCTCCCGTTTTCTCCTGCGTCATTGAACCAGAAGGGTAAAACCTAATGCCTTGCGCCAGCAAAAAAGTTGTCACCAAGTAACCAATGATTTCCGAAAAATTTTGGTGTTGGAATCCCGGCGTCAGAATTTCGATCGCACCTGCAAAAAAAGACAATTTTACCCCAGGGGAATCTTCGGAGCCCTTCTGGATTAACTTAAATTGTTCCCAAGTGCCGTTGAGCACCACTCGCCCATCGAGAATTTCGCGATCGAGAACTTGTGTCATTGAACCGCACCATTATCTCCTATGGGAATTATAGCGTATTGTGCGATCGCACCTGCAGAATATCTATGCAGCAATTGTAGCTGATAACCCTTGGTTGACTAATGCTAACAAGTAAATTTTTAGCATATTTTATATATATAATTCTTTATGAATGCCATATAGATCTTTTTACTGTTTCACTAATAATGTTAACTAAAATCTTGTGAAATGTGTCAGCAGCAAATACTCCAGATTTAGCTACTAAATTTTTAAACCTCCAACCAGCAGCTTCGACGTTGGGAGTATTGGTTACTAAGTCATTAATACTTTGCTTTAAAACTTCTCGTTCTTCGGGGGTTAAATTTTCTAATTCATCAGCAAAATCTTGGGCTGCTTTTAGTGCTGATTCTGTCCAAGGATAGGGCATACCGCAATTCTGGCAAAATTTGGGAATTTGGAACTCGTTCTTAAACAAAAAAGTTCCTGGTATATGATAGTAACCCTTAATAGACGTTTGGCAACATTGGCAATTTGTAATAGTTTGTGTGCCACAGTCTTGACAAAAATTTTGATTTTTTTGTGGAAATGAGACAAATGTCTTATTTATTAAATGACCGTTTAAGCAAATTTGAGCCGTGTCATACCAACAATCACTTGGCATAAATTTTACTTTTTAATAGATATGTCACTCAACATGATACTATAAAACAATCCTAATGTGCTAGAGTCTAAGTTAAATAAGTTCCACTGAAAGAGTGTACTTTATGAAAAACCCTTTATCAACTACTCATCGCCAACTAGCAGCACAATGGCATCCGACAAAAAACGGTAGCGTCACTCCAGAACAAGTTGCAGCAGGCTCAGCGAAAAAAGCTTGGTGGAAATGCCCTAATCGACCTGACCACGAATGGCAAGCCTCTATTGAGAGTAGAGTCCGAGGTAAGGGATGCCCTTTTTGTGTGGTAACGGGTGAACCCTAAGTGATGGTGCAAACAATCCCCCCATAGTTGACTCCCTACGCCATCCAAACGGCGATCACTCAGGATCGCCACAATTATGACCAAAACTGGTTTCAAGTAATCCTCAAAGATTTGGCTAAATCTTTGTTACATGGAGAATTGAACTGTCCTTATCTCTTGGCGTAATTAGCTGGTTAATACTTTTAACTTTTCCTAATAAATATAAAGTTAGACAGGTTTCACAGCCTGAAAGATTGTATTGTATGAAAAGCCCATTATCAATTATAAGCCCTCAACTAGCAGCGCAGTGGCATCCTACAAAAAACGATGGACTCACTCCAGAGCAAGTTTCGGCAGGCTCAAAAACGAAAGTTTGGTGGAAATGTTCTAATGGACCTGACCACGAATGGCCAGCTTCTATTGAGAAAAGAGTCAAAAGAGGGGATGGATGTCCCTGTTGTGCTGGTCAAAGAGTATCGGTTACTAATTCCCTAGCAAGTCTTTACCCTGACTTAGCCAAACAGTGGCATCCCACAAAAAACGATAGCCTGACTCCAGAGCAAGTGGTAGCAGGTTCAACAAATAAAGCTTGGTGGAAATGCCCCAAAGGTCCAGATCACGAATGGGATGCTTCTATAGTCAGTAGAGGAAAGAATGGGCGAGGATGCCCATGTTGTGCTGGTATAAGAGTATCGGTCACTAATTCTCTAGCAAGTCTTTACCCTGACTTAGCCAAACAGTGGCATCCCACAAAAAACGGTATCCTGACTCCAGAACAAGTGGTAGCAGGTTCAACAAATAAAGCTTGGTGGAAATGCCCCAAAGGTCCCGATCACGAGTGGGATGCTGTTATTGATAGTAGAGTTAGAGGGAATGGATGCCGCTGTTGTGCTGGACAGAAAGTTTCAGTCACGAATTCTCTAGCAAATCTTTACCCTGAATTAGCCAAACAGTGGCATCCCACAAAAAATGGTAGCCTGACTCCAGAACAAGTGGTAGCAGGGTCAAACGAGAAAGCTTGGTGGATCTGTCCAGAAGGTCCCGATCACGAATGGCCAGCTTCTATCGTCAATAGAGTAGGAGGAAACGGATGCCGCTTTTGTCGTGGTCTAAAATCATCTGTCACTAACTCTCTAACAAGTCTTTATCCAGAGATAGCCAAACAGTGGCATCCGACGAAAAATGGTAAGCTCACCCCAGATAAAATAGTGGCAGGTTCGGCAAAAAAAGCTTGGTGGATCTGTCCAGAAGGAGTCGATCACGAGTGGGATTCTTCTATTGTTAATAGAATCAGAGGGAGAGGATGCCCCTGTTGTTCTGGGCAAAAAATTTCGGTTACTAATTGTCTGGCAACTCGTTATCCTGAAATTGCTAAACAATGGCATCCCACCAAAAATGGGACACTTACCCCAAGTGCAGTTATAGCAGGTTCAGAAGAGAAAGTTTGGTGGCAATGCACTCAAGACTCAAAACATGAGTGGGAAGCAATGATTTCCAATAGAGTTCATGGGAGAGGATGTCCGTCTTGTAATTCAGGTTGGACAGTAGAAAAGATCCGCCATTTTATTAGCGCATTAATAAACTACCTTGAAACTTTTACGGCTGCTGAACTTTACCTACTATTTCAGCAGAGTGGAATGCTTCAGAGTACAGGCAAAGGTAAAAGCTTTGTTAAAGCGCTTGCTACTGGACGGTTCCCAAAAGAAGAAATAAAAAAATTTATCAATGGTGAATCTTCGATAGTTGATAAATTCCTGCAAGATAAACAGCTAACTCTCGAATCACTAGAAAAAAACAGCAATAATGACATCACCGATGAACGAGACAGAACCTCTGATGATAATCTTGACAACCAAATCAATGAAACTATCGAACCATCCCAGGAAGAAGATAACCTTAACCTTCCCATTGTCCAAACAAAAGAAGTCTTAAAATCCTTAGATCATCACGTCGTATCTTCAGCCGATGAAGAAGCGGTTGAATTCCTTGTCGCATCGGCAAAAGCAAAGATTTGGAAGCACGTTTTTCACGATGAAACAACAGCAGTAGCCCAAGCAGAAGCATACACTGGAGATAGCTACAGCGATCGCGTTAGAACAGAATTTTTAGACGAATATCACCGCGCCAAAAATCTCGAAACTCCCACAGGTTACGGCTTCCGTATCGACGGGAAATTAGCCGAACCAAACCTGATGCAGCGACTAATCGCCGTTCGGGTACGCGACCAAAAGCGGGTCGGCAATTGGTCGGGAACAGGTGCAGGCAAAACCCTCTCGGCAGTTCTCGCCAGTCGCGTCATTAACGCCGATCTTACCTTAATCTGCTGTCCAAATAGCGTCGTCGAAGGTTGGAAAAATGCCATACTCAAAATTTTTCCAGATAGCGTAGTTATTACTAAAACTTTTAATCCCAATTGGGCAAAAGCGATCGGTGATGAAACTGATTTAGGTGCTGTTCTCAATCTAGAAACCCACCATTATTTGATTTTGAACTATGAAATGTTCCAACAACCAGACTCGGCTAATTGGATACGTTCATTTATAGAAAACGAATCTATTGATTTCATCGTTATTGACGAAATTCACTACACCAAACAGCGCAAAGTTGAAGATATGTCCCGGCGCAAACAATTAGTAACTGCCCTCATTACCACCACCGCAGAACGCAACCCCAATTTGCACGTTATCGGAATGTCAGCCACTCCGGTAATTAACAATATCCAAGAAGGCAAAAGTTTAATAGAAATGGTGACGGGATTTGCCCACAACGAACTCGATATCCACCCAACTATTGACAACTGTATGAGACTACACCAGCGACTCGTTACTTTGGGAATACGCTGGATGCCAGAATATAATATAGATTACGAACAAATCGAAATTCCGGTAGATTGTGCCGACTACATCGAAAAAATTCGCGCTTTAGGTGGAAATGGGACTCCATTGCAATTAGAAAAAATTCTCACTGTTGCCAGATTACCCATTATTCGCCAGCACATCCAACCCAAAACCCTAATTTACACTCATTACATCAAGGGAATCGATCGCATATTGAGAGATGCCTTAGTAAATGATGGTTGGAAAGTGGGTTTCTACACGGGCGAAGACAAATCAGGTTTAGAAGGCTTTTTAAACGGCAAAATTGATGTTCTCATCGGTTCTAGCGCCATAGGGACTGGTGTAGATGGCTTACAGCACGTTTGCAACCAGCTAATTGTTAACGTTTTACCTTGGACTCATGCGGAATTTGAACAACTAAAAGGTCGCATCTACCGCCAAGGACAAACCCGCGATACAGTAAAAATGGTGATTCCTCTGACCTATGCAACGGTTAACAGTCAGCGCTGGTCGTGGTGCGATTCCAAAATGCAGCGCTTAAAATTCAAAAAGTCGATCGCCGATGCTGCTGTTGATGGCATAGTACCAGAAGGACACCTGCGATCGCCTGCACAAGCTTACCAAAATGCGATCGACTGGTTAGAACGCCTCGCATCTGGCGAAGTCCAAATCATCACCCGCCCGAAAATTATTATCCCCATTCCAGATACTAACCCAGCCGAAGTACAGCAACGACTGGCGCGTTACGGCGACTTCTCCACCATGAATCGCCACTGGAACCAAACCCACAGCGCCACCACTCACCAACGCTTACAGGAAAACCCTCAAGAGTGGGCGCATTACCATACTTTGTATCAAGAATCAAGAAAAGATTGGGCAGTTATTCCCTACGAGGAGATGATTCGCTGGTGTCAACAACGTAGCGGCTACACTATTGGTGATTTTGGTTGCGGTGAAGCAAAATTAGCTGAGGCTGTATCGGATAAACATACAGTTTATAGCTTTGACCATATTGCGATCAATGATAATGCGATCGCCTGCGATATGGCGCACGTTCCGCTAGATGATGAAACTCTAGATGTGGCTATTTTTTCTCTTGCTTTGATGGGTTCAAATTTCACCAACTACCTACGGGAAGCACATCGTACTCTTAAACTTGATGGTCAGTTGCATATTATCGAGTCAACTTCACGGTTTAGCGATCAGGAGCAATTCCAAACTGACTTAGAAGCTTTGGGATTTACCATTATCAGCATTCAGGATATGTGGAAATTTACCCATATCCGTGCTATCAAGAGTTAGAGGTCTTTTGAAAATTCGTTTTTGTCTTAACTCCCAGCCAATTTCACAATACAAGACGCATCCAAAACAACTACAATTTCATTCTGAAAAACAGCACAACTTGTAACTGCGGGAGCTAACGCGGGAATTTTCCCTTGTTTGAGAGAAAGCATTGCCTCCGGTGTCGCATCAAAGTCTTCGATCCAGCCGTAATCCTCTACATACTTAAGAGTTAAGGCATTGCGATCGAGCATCCAAAAATCAATTCCATAATTGTTAATGAACTTTCGCAAAACAGTTGGATCGCCCGTATATTGAGCGCGAATCAAATCGTTAATTCGCCGTAAAAATCTGCTGTAGTAGCCTTTTTGATAAGGCACTGCATATTCCTTTCCTGTCAAAACCGAACGCTGGCTAAAAGTTGGCAAATTGTCCGCCTCTGGGGCGATGGAAGCAATGAGGATATCTTTTGGTTGTTGCTGAAAAAACTTGTACAAAGCGGGCATTTTACCTTCTACATACCCGACTGTGGGAAATTTTTCCACTAAGCATGGATAAAGCACAACTGCGATCGCAATTGTCGCTGTGGTAATTAGTGCAACTAGATTTTTTGGCGTTGCTGAATCAGGAAATTTTGTTTCGGTTGTTGATGCCCAGTTGCCGACGCCATCGATAATTAACGTCAGGGCGATCGCAGTTGCGATCGCAACAACAAAGCGCAAGCTATACGCAGTATAGCGTCCAGGCTGATAAAGCTTAAAAATGGTAGCGTGAGCGGCAAAAAACATCGCCAAGGATGCTAAAAATAGCTGAAGCAACAGCCAAATTTTGCTATTAATCCGACTCGCTAACGGAAAAGCCGATCGCCTCCATAGCAGCAGCAGCGGCAAAAACAGCCCCACACAGTGAGTTACAGGCGTAAACAGCGACTTGGGAAACATCCCGCTACCCCTACCAGTCAGCCAATAATCTACCGGATTTGGACGAAAAAAAGCATTTCTGCCGTCGGCTGCAAATACGCCCATTTGCTTGGCTTCTGCTGCGGTATAAGTCGGGCCAAATTCCGATTTATCTAAGGCATAGGGCAGCATTACTAGAAAGATTACTCCCAAACCGGTAGTGCAAAATAGGTAGTTTGTGCGATCGCCCGACAAGCGCAAACGGCCGTTTTCCCAGCTTAGCAGGCGCAAAACTAAAATTCCGGCAGCAACCAAGGCGTAGGGAGGGTAGAATAATCCAATTAGGGCGATCGCCCCCAAACAGGGCAGCAACGAACTCCGCGACAAATAATATAAAAAACCGAGAAATATCGGATAGATAAAAGCTCTGGGCGTTGTGGAAGCCAAATCATCCGTCATCCACATATGCTGATTTAGTAGCAAAGATGCGATAAATCCAGTCATCGGCACTGGCAGCATTTCCAAGCAAAGCCCAAAACAGTAATAGGTGGAGATTAAGCCGAGAAATAGCGGCAATATTTTGTGAAAAAATAGCGGGTGAATGCCGATGGTTGCAGCTAATTTGTAAAGGGTGCTGTATCCGGCGGGGGCGATTGATTGAAAATAGTTAGCAATGAAATCCTTGGGGAATAATTTCGCATCGACAAACCGCATCATCCAGAAAACGTGCTGTCTCGCATCGTCTTGCACCACATACTCGGCGCTGAAGGCTTGAGCAATTCCTAAAACACCATAAACTGCGGCAAATGTCAAGCTCAGCATCAACCAGAATATTGTGCGCGATCGGGATTTTTCATCCACAGTCGCCGTCAGAAATTTGTGCAAGCGGGCAATTAATACCATTTGAGATTTGAGATTGGGAAAGACTGATTTTCAAAAGTACAATTATATCATGCCATGTAAATTACCTAATAAAAAGTGTTGGTAGTGAGGACTTCAGTCCTGCTTTCTGAGGACTAAAGTCCTCACTACAAACCGTTTTTAAGGCGAATTCGATAAAGACTTTTACTTCCGGTAATGTAAAGCGTTTTATAATCTCTATCTCCCCAGACTAAATTAGTCGCCGTCTCGGGTACATAAATTTTGCCTAACAGTTCGCCTGTTGGGATAAAATCCACACTCCCCCAGGCCCGGTGCTGTAAATATTCCCTTCTAAATCAACTTTTAAACACTCGAAAACTCCGCTTTGACTGACATCTTTGAGCTCAGCAAAAACTCGCTGATTTGTAACCTTTCCCTCTGGTTTGACATCAAAAATAGCAATGTATTGCGCTTCCAAATTGTTGACATAATTTTTTGCTCGTCTGGTAAAAAGGGGAAGGACTGAAGTCCTCACTACGAACCTGGTTTGGGAAGGACTGAAGTCCTCACTACGAACCTGGTTTGATCGTTCGGACTTCAGTCCTTTCAAATGTTAAGCTGGACATTACAGAAAAAGAACTGCAATACCGATCGCGATCGCACCAATCCCCATCACAAAAGACCAAAAGCGGTGATAGCTGCTAACCGTCGTACCGCTATCGCTTTCAAGCTGAATCAAATCCATCCAAGGCGCCACACCCCGGCGGAACCAACCCAAAGCGCTAACATCCATACCAATCAAACTTTCAACCCGTTTCATCCCAAACAGAAAATTACCAATCGGCCCAAAACGAGAAGCATAATGTAGATACATCATTCCCGTTCTGTCTTGCAATTTCAAATCGGAACCAAAGGCATAACCCGCATCACCGCGACCAATTAATTCGCCTTGTAGTTTCGCAGGTTGACCGCGTAAAGGACTCGCATAAGGGTCAGACATTAAAGTTAAAACATCCAACTCTTCTGCTTGTGCGTAATTCGGGAACATCACCAAAGCTTTGATTAAAATTCCCACGCCCAAACCGATTAAAGCACAAGCAACCATCATCATCGGCTTCCCAGCCGAGAGGGAAATGCCGATCGCAAAACCCACCGCCAAACCCAGAGTTTCCGCACTGTACAGCAGCAAATCGAAAAAGAAATTTCCGTACAATTTCCGCTTGCTCAAAAGGTGACCCTCGCCCACAATCCGACCCATGTCAAACTCAATATCCAAGCCTAATTGTTCTGCGTAGGTGCTCAAAGCGCGAACTCGCTTACCAGTCAGCGGGTGAGTCGAATTCAACTCCATCCACCAACCCCACGGATTAAACATATCCCACAGAAAAACTCGTCCAATTTTTTCCGGTTCCGACGCAATCCTGTAAGCAGTACCGCTAGATGCCGCAGCTTTTGCATCATAAATGCCTAAAGCACGAGTTCCTTCTAACAAGCGACTGGGTTCCGTTGCTCTTTCTCCTTCTTCCAAAATACCGTAAGCAATCTTTACCAAAGCACGCGATAAAGCATTGGGGTTTCCGGTAGTTTCGGCGGCAAAATGGTCGGCAAAATATTCTCGCGTCCGCGACAAGTACAGCAACAAATAAGTGCCTGCGATGTAAAATACATAAGCAACAGCAGCGACAGTTCCGGCCGCATCTTTAGCTTTTTCGCCACCGCTTCGACCGAGGCTTTGAGCTGTAGTGTAAATTAAATAAGTAATCTGCACTAAAGTTGAAGCTAAAGTCATGACTGCAAAGTCCCAATGGACGATGTGACCGAGTTCGTGGGCGTAAACAGTGGCAATTTCATCGTCGTCTAAATAGGTGAAAAGACCTTGACTGACGACTAAGCGAGCGCTGTTAGGAAAAGAACCGTAGGTAAAAGCAGTAGGGTTTTGGTCGTCGATAATTCCTAAACGCGGCTGCTTGAGCTTTTTCTGTTGGCAAACTTTCTGAATAACTTTCGCTGTTTCCGGACTCAGGCTGTCAATTTCTGCTAGGGAAACCCAGCGAGTATTGTAGAGCCAATTTTGGGTTAAGTCCATCAAGTAAGGCGATAGGAAAAAAGCTGCGATGTTAAAAATTAGAGTGATCGGAAGTGCGATCGCCAATCCGACGACAGGATCGGGACTGTTGATAATGAAAACTGTGGCCAAGGACAACACGAACACCATACCAAACAGCATGATGATAGTGGCGCCGGAAGCTAAAACCAGGTTTCCGCCAGTTTTCTGGATCAGTTTAATCCCGGCTTTGGGCGATCGCCCTGCCTTGCGTAAAGGAGCTTGAGATGACATAATATTCTCCTAAGGTTATTGACAAAAGGTAATTACCGTGGGATTTTATCTATACTTCACTGTTTTAACCTGTAATTTCGGAGCGCGGTAAGGAGTCTCAACAAAAATATATAATTTCCTGTAAATTGTCTAAGAGTGAAAACCGCCCATCCAAGTTATTTCCAAAAATCTAATTCCCATTTCAAAACTATTTCAAAGTTACAAGAAAGATCGGGTACGTTGTTGGGCTTCAGCCCTCTTAGTTTAAGTGGTTATATAAGATGTCTGTGATACCTCATCTTTTTGAGAAAGGCTATATTTCAAAGTTACAATCAAAATAATTTGAGAAATTAAAATCAGACAATTCATTACTCCAATCGTCTTAATTCCAGGTAGAGGTAGCTCTCGACTGTCAACTGTCAATTAAGAGGGCGTGCCCGCACCATCCACCGCCCCTACAAACTGTCAACTGTCAACTGTCAACTGAATAAACGCCATGTCGATTATTGAAATTGCCCAAAAAACGCGCCAAGCTGCTAGGAAATTAGCAGTTTTGTCCGCCCATGCCAAAAATCAAGCCATTGAAGCGATCGCTAAAGCTTTAGAAGCTGCTGCGCCGGACATTTTGGCCGCGAATGCTGCCGATCGCGCGGCTGCCCAGGCGGATGGCATTGCCAAACCGCTGTACGATCGCCTGAAGTTAGACGAAAGTAAGTTGAAAAGTGCGATCGCGGGCGTGCGAGACGTTGCCAAACTCCCAGAGGCGATCGGTGCCGTGCAAATCCACCGCGAATTAGACACAGGATTAATTCTGAAGCGCGTTACCTGTCCTTTAGGCGTTTTAGGGATTATTTTTGAAGCGCGCCCAGAAGCCTTAATTCAGATAGTATCATTAGCAATCAAATCCGGCAACGGCGTAATTCTCAAAGGCGGCAAAGAAGCCGTCCGTTCCTGCGAAATATTGACAAAAATCATCCATCAAGCATTAGCAGAAACAGCCGTCAATCCTGAAGCAGTGCAGTTGCTAACCACGCGGGAAGAAACAATCGAACTGCTAAAAATGGATGAATACGTAGATTTAATTATTCCCAGAGGTTCTAATTCATTCGTGCGCTTCGTACAAGAAAATACCCGGATTCCCGTCTTGGGACACGCCGACGGAATCTGTCATTTGTACGCAGACAAAGCGGCGGACATTCAGAAAGCAGTAGAAATTGCAGTTGATGCCAAAACTCAGTATCCCGCCGCCTGCAACGCCATTGAAACCTTGTTAGTTCATAGGGATATTGCCCCCAAATTCCTGCCCGCAGTTGCCGAAGCATTGCAGCAGAAAAAAGTCGAACTGCGGGGAGACGAAAAAACTCGCGCCATCTTGGACATTGCCGAAGCAAATGAAGCGGATTGGTCTACAGAATATAGCGATTTAATTTTATCAATCAAAATCGTAGACTCTGTGGAAGAAGCAATTAATCACATCAATACCTACGGTTCCAGACATACAGATGCGATTGTTACCGAAGACAGCCAAGCCGCCGAAACATTTTTAAGTCAAGTCGATGCAGCCGGAGTTTATCACAATTGTTCGACTCGATTTGCTGACGGTTTCCGCTACGGTTTCGGCGCAGAAGTGGGGATTAGCACGCAGCAAATGCCACCTCGCGGGCCTGTTGGTTTAGAAGGGTTGATTACCTATAAGTATCGAGTGGTGGGAAATGGCCACATTGCGGCTAGTTATGTGGGGAAAGATGCTCGCGAATTTACTCATCGGGACTTGTGATCTAAGATTTACGGAACAGCCATAATTAGTAGGGTGCGTCAGATCGGAAACCCTAAATGATCACCCTAGAACCGCGTCTGACGCACCCTACAACTTCGAGCGTTGTTTTTTTATCAGGTGAGAAGGATAATGATAGTAAATGGTATAAAATTCCTAGATGAGGATGCTGAATTTTTCCCAAATGGCTCCGTTCATGATGCTATACTTGCCAGCGATGCCGTAATTCAATGTGTTCCCTGTTTGGGCGATCGCAGTGCAGTCTTTTTTCCCTCCGGACGCCTTAAACTCTGTTGGCTATCCCAAACAACTGTTTTGGATGGTATTCCTTGTCTTGGTGACCGTATAGTCTACTTGCACGAAAACGGTCGGTTGCTGAATGCTTCGCTAGCTTCAGAGGTTGAAATAGATGGAGTTTTGTACCCGTCAGATAGCCGCCTGACTTTTGATCAAACTGGCAAATTGTTGGAGTATTCCCATGAAATAGACGCAGATCGAATAATCGAGGAATTTCCTTGCAGTTTGCAATTTGTTGTGTGGCGGTATGCCGGGGGTAAACCTAGTGTAATCGTGCTGTCTACTCAGCATACCATCAACGGACAAGGATATCCGCGCGGTGCCGAAGTATATTTAAGCGAAGACGGAGAAGTCATCGACTGGTATTTAATAGATCTGGATTCGGGGAATCGTTACAAGCAGCGATCGTATGGTGTATTTGAATTAGAGTGGGAATAAAAAAACGCGATGTATAAAGATTTATAACAAACTGACGCACCCTACAACTTACTTGCGATCTAAGATTTACGAAACAGGCATAATTAGTAGGGTGCGTCAGATTCAAGACCCTGAATAATCACCCTATACCCGCGTCTGACGCCCCCTACAACTTCGATCGCTCTTGTCTACCATTTTACCCTCTGCACTTTTTCTTTTTCCATGAAGGCGGAGGGCGATCGAAATCTAATTTTACCTAAATTTCTAAATAGAAAGCTGTTAGAATTTTGGACAATTAACCCTCATGAAATTTAGCAAATCTCGCAAGCGCATACAATCTGTTCGTCTGAAAAATGCTGTACTTGGAGCAATCGAAAAAAAACACCCAAATTACGATCGAACAATGGCTGAAGTTGTGCAAGAAGCTTTAGCTAAATCAATATCTCGCCCTGCAATGACACCGAATGAGTTTTGTGAGTGGCTAAACAGTGTTTCGGATTAACCCATCTTGCCTCCATTCCAACCAAAATTAGCTACAATTAAGCGATACTGCGCCACCCAACTCGAACACTTTTCAGTTGTCTATGTCCAACCCTTCCCCCCTAGCCCCAGGTTCCACCCTCGAAAAACGCTACCGCATCATCCGCGAATTGGGCCGCGGCGGCTTCGGGCGCACTTACCTCGCCGAAGATATCAACCGCTACAACGAACAATGCGTGCTCAAAGAGTTCTCTCCGGTTGTTCAAAGCCCCAAAGCAGCCGAATTGTTCGATCGCGAAGCGAGTATGCTTTACAACCTCCAACACCCGCAAATCCCCCGCTTTCGAGAACTCCTCCGCACCGATTTGGGCGGCAATCTATCTTTATTTTTAGTTCAAGACTACATCCCCGGTCAAACCTACGAAGAAATACTTATATCCCGCCAGCAGCAAGGTAAAAATTTTACCGAGGCGGAAGTTACTCAACTCCTATTTCAGCTTTTACCAGTTTTAGAATACATCCATTCCCGCAATTTAATTCACCGCGATGTTTCCCCCGACAACATCATTCAGCACAGTGTTGACAAACTGCCCTTTTTAATTGACTTCGGTTCTGTCAAGCAAATCGCAGCAACAGCCGTATTTCAGTTTAGGGGACAAGCTGCAACGGCGATCGGCAAACAGGGATATTCGCCCCCAGAACAAATGCGACACGGAAAAGTTTCGGCGGCTAGCGATTTGTACGCTTTAGCTGTCACGGCTTTGGTACTGCTAAGCGGCAAAAAGCCTCAAAAATTCTACGATATCCATAACAGAACTTGGGATTGGCGATCGCATATCACCGTCAGTCCAAACCTGGGAACCGTGTTAGATAAGATGCTAGCAGAACCACCGGGCGATCGCTACCAATCCGCAAAAGAAGTCCGCGAAGCCCTCAAAGATCCAAAATTATCTCAAATTGGCAACATCATCTCCCAAATGGTAACGATGAACTTTGTCGGGCGCCCCTTCAAAAACATTACTAAAACTGCTACCAACAATCAGACTCCAGTCAACCAAAACCCTCAAATTGTTAAAACTACCAATATTTTAAAATTAATTCCTTGGAAAACTGTTGCTAGTTTAAGCGTGGTTTTATTGCCGGGAGTGTTAGCTTTTGGTGCCGTCAAATCTGGTTTTACTCTACCCAAACTGCCTGAATTACCCAAGTTTCCGGAACTTCCACAATTTCCCACAAATACGTCTTTAGATGCAGAAATAGCTAGGCAAGAAAAAATTGGAAAGCGTCGCAAAAATCTCAACATTGACCCAGATATATTCTATCAAAAAGTAGATGAATTATTTTACAATAAATATCCCGAATTACAAGGTCGTACATTGACAGACAAGCCAGAAGATGCAGAAATTAGGCAGAAATGGTGTGAAGTTGCTGAGGATTTTCTGGATAATTTGGAGAAGGGAGGGCAGTTGTAAAATTTAAGATAGAATAAGAGTTATTTAACCACAGAGGGCGCAGAGGGCGCAGAGGGGAGAAAGAAAGAGATACAAGAGAAGGAGAACGGGTGCATCTCATTTTTGCAAATATCTTCGCCCTTTCCAAATTGAAATGCACCCAGGATAACTTTATCTGGTTTAATACAATTTGGTATAGGCAACTTACTTTTAGTTTATTTCACAATGGATTGTATTCAACTTACAGGAATTCGCTGCTACGGCTACACGGGCTATCTACCGGAAGAGCAAGTTTTGGGACAGCGGTTTGAGGTGGATGTCACTCTCTGGCTAGATTTGTCGAAGGCTGGAAAAAGTGATGATATTGAACATACTCTGGATTACCGCAGTGCCATTACTCTGATTCAAGAGTTAGTCAAAAACTCCAAGTTTTTATTGATCGAACGGTTAGCAGATGCGATCGCCCAAGCGCTTTTAAAACTTCCTTTAGTTGAAAAAGTTAAAGTACAGCTTTCAAAACCGGCCGCTCCCATCCCCGACTTCGGCGGCAAAATCACTCTAGAAATAGTTAGAAGTCATTAGTGATTAGTGATTAGTCATATCATGTCCGGTCAATTACCATCACAAAAACAGTTGGTAGTGCGGACTTAAGTCCGCTCCATTTTGCCGACTTAAATCCGCACGCGCGATCGAATCTAATTGCAGTTGGTAGTGCGGACTTAAGTCCGCTCCATTTTGCCGACTTAAATCCGCACGCGCGATCGAATCTAATTGCAGTTGGTAGTGCGGACTTAAGTCCGCTCCATTTTGCCGACTTAAATCCGCACGCGCGATCGAATCTAATTGCAGTTGGCAGTGCGGACACGATATCATTGATTATTGGTTATTGGTCAATACGGTTCACTTAAGACAGATCCCCCTAACCCCCCTTGACAAAGGGCGGGACAAGAATGCTCTCAAAGTCCCCCTTCTTAAGGGGGATTTAGGGGGATCTCCGGCGCATAAATAATGTTAAGTGAACCGTATTGGGTTATTGGTATATCTTCTCAAATAACCAATAATCCGACTATTTTCAGCATTCATCGCCCTTTAATTGGAGTATTTATTTTGGCATCGATTCCAGTGTAATTGTGCTACAGTATCTTGTGGATTATGCTGCAAGCATTTTTCAAAACATCGGGAAGCAGCTTCCCATTCTTCTGTTGTGTAAAATACTAACCCTTGCTCAAACTCGGTTTTAGTAGCGAGTTTGTACTCTTGAATTTCCGGCGGTTCGGCATCGAAGACTTCAAAGACGGATACCACTTTAGATTTGCCTTTAACTTGTACAAGATCGACTAAACGAATGCAATATTGATTAGCATCTTTTAACCCTAAAAATGTGCAATCGCTAATCAACAACGGCACGCCATACAGCTTAGTTAAAGTTTCTAGTCGGGAGGCTATATTGACAGCATCGCCGATTGTTGTCCCGTCCATACGAAATTTTCCGCCTACAGTTCCAAGCATTAACATTCCTGTATTGATGCCGATACCAATTTTAATGTGAGGGCGATCGCGTGCTTGTCGGGTTAGATTGTATTCGGCAAGTTTTTTGAGCATAGAAATTCCCGCCTTGACGGCAGAATCCGCATGATAAACACTACCAAATAATGCCATAAGCGCATCGCCAATATATTTGTCAATTAACCCATTATTCTCAATAACAGCGGGTTCCATTATAGAAAAATAGCTATTAATAAATTTAAAAATATCTTCTAAAGGCATGGTTTCTGAAATACTTGTAAACGATCGAATATCAGAAAACATAACTGACATCTCTTTTTTCACAGAATCACCAAGTTCAATATCGACAAGATTTTTTTTATTCAACAATTTAAGAAACTCATCCGGTACGAAGCGAGAACAAGCTGTGTTTAAAGCAATTAAATTTTGGTTTATTTTAATTAATTCTATATTTTGTTTAACTATATTTTTTGCTTGTATATAACTTTTTGTAGCTTCTGTTATCGTCAAAAATAAATCTTCAGCTTGCCAGGGCTTAGCTATATATCGATAGAGTTTTGCCGTATTAATGGCATTGGTGACTCCCTCGATACTCGCTTGCCCCGTCAGCATGATTGTAATTGTTGAAGGAGACTTATTGTGAATTTCTTTTAAGACTTCATCTCCTTTCATTATGGGCATCATGTAGTCGGCAATTACGACAGCAATTTCATGACCATCTTCTAATAAATCATCGACAATTTGCAGCGCTTCATACCCGTCATGCGCTGTTTCTATTTCATATTGATTTTCTAGGGTTTCTGATAGTTCTTTTCTGAGGCTATCAAGAATCATTTGTTCATCATCGACACATAGAATAACTGGTTTTTTCATATTGCTATCAAGTGGGATTAATTTATAATTTTTCAATTCCCGACTTGATGGAGTTAATCAGTTCTTGCTTTGTCCAAGGTTTGGGGATAAAATGATGAAGGTCTGCTTCTTTTTGGGCTCGTTCGATCGCTGCATCATCTGCCTGTCCAGTTAATAAAATTTTCACCGTTCCTGGAAACCTTTTCTGCACTTGAACGAGTAATTCATCGCCTTTCATTCCCGGCATTAACCAATCAGAAACAATAATTACGACTTGAGTTCCTTCTTCATAAAGTTCGTCTAAAACTTCTAGTGCTTCCTCTGCATTTTCGGCAGTTTCATATACATATTGGTCATCAAATTCTTCTTGAATTTGTCGCAGTACGCTGTTTAAAATAACAACTTCATCATCAACACACAAAATTGCAAGCTTAGGCATAATTATTTCTCCTGAAATTACAAACAATTTAACATCAAACTACTCTAGATACCTGCTGGTAATGTCACAATAAAAGTAGTTTTACCAGGCAGCGATATAAAATGAATTGTCCCTCCATGTTTTTCAATAATTTTTTTCACGATGTCCAGCCCTAAACCGCTGCCCTCCCCTGGAGGTTTAGTGGTAAAAAATGGCTGAAAGATTTTATCTTGAATCTCTTCTGGTATACCACTACCGCTATCAGTAATACTGACTTCGACGTTACCATTCGAGCGAGCGGCATCAACACTGAGTATTCCCCGATAATTCATCGCTTGCAAAGCATTGTGAATTAAGTTTGTCCACACTTGATTTAGTTCATCGAAATAGCATTCGATCTGGGGCAAATCTTCATAATTTTTGATTAACTCTACTCCATGTTTGATTTGATTTTGATAAAGCGTCAGAACCGCTTCTAATCCTTCGATAATATTGACTTTAATTTTTTGCTCGTTGAGATTTTGTCTGGCATAGGTTTTGAGTGCAAATACAACTTTTGCAGCCCTTTCAGAGGCAGTATTGATATCTCGAGTGCTTTCTTGCAATCGCACAAAAGAGCGGACTGTTTTGAGAAATATTTCGCTGCTGGGCTCTTGAAATAAATTGAACAGAGGCTCTATGTTTTCGTAAATTTTAAGATCGAGAAGCAGATTGGCAAGAGTATCGGCATTACTGAGATTTTGGGTTTCTAGTTGGGCGACGATTGCTTTTCTGAGTTGTCGTCTTTCCCTTCCAGAAATCAATGCAGGATTTACCATCGAGCGCGCTAATAATTCCTTAAATTGTAATTCTTTTTCGGGTGTCAACTGTCGAAACCATGTCGGTAATGCAGCCAAATTTTCCGAGAAGTAATCGCCAATATATTTAACAGAGGATTGAATCGCACCCAAAGGCGTATTGATTTCGTGGGCAACTCCCGCAATCAGTTGACCTAATGCTGCCATTTTTTCAGAATGAATCAATTCCTGCTGAGCTGATTCTAGCTGTTTTAAAGTATTGGCAAGTTCTTCGTTTTTTTGCTGTAGCTGTTGCGTTCTTTCGGAAACTTGAGATTCTAAATTACGATTGTAATTCTCTCTGAGTTTTTCGGCTTGTTTCCTTTCTGTAATATCGGAAAAAGTGGCAATCGCATAACAAATTTTTCCAGTTTCATCGCGAATTGGTGTCGAAGAAATCTCTAAAGGAATTATCCGTTTTTCTTGATGAATTTCTAGATCGTCAGTTCGCACTATTTCTCCTGACAAAGAACGCGCGATCGGCAAGTCTGGCGATCGGCACAAATCTTGGTACTCGCTTTGATACAAAGCATAAATATGGGGTAAATTTTCGATATTCGAGATTGTCCCTTCTGCGATTGCAAACAATTCCTTATATTTTTGATTGGCGTAGGTTAGTTGTCCCAAATTGTTATGAACCGATACACCAATTGGCATAGCTTCTAAAAAATGTCTCAATCGCTGTTCATTTTCTATTAATCGTTTATTCTGTTCGGCTAGCTTTCTTTCCTGCACGTAACTTTTGATTGCTTCTTTTACTGTTAATTTTAAATCGACTTTGTGCCAAGGCTTGGAAATATATCGATAGAGTTTTGCGGAGTTAATCGCATTCACGATTCCTTCAACTGTTGCCTCGCCTGTCAACATAATTTTTAGAGTTTGTGGGAGTTTTTCGTGAACGTATCGTAGGACTTCATCTCCTTTGATATCTGGCATGATATAGTCAGAAATCACCAGTGCAATTTCACTACCATCTTTGATTAACTCATCCACCAATTCTAATGCTTCCACACCTCCCAGTGCTGTTTCGATTTCGCATTCATTCTCTAAAGATTCTGATATTTCTCGGATGAGGCTATCCAGAACAAATTGCTCGTCATCAATACAAATCACAATAGGTTTACTCATTTTTTTTAACGCTCTATTGGTAGGATAACTGTAAATGTGGTTTGACCTGGACGAGATTGAAAAGTAATCTGTCCCCGATGTTTTTCAACGATTTTGCGAACGATATCCAGTCCCAATCCACTTCCTTCGCCTGGGGGTTTAGTGGTAAAGAAAGGTTGGAATATTTTTGAGTGGATTTCTGGGGGAATCCCGGTGCCACTGTCGGCAATGCTAATTTGGATATTTTCGTCATTGTGAATTGCGTTAACGGTGAGAAATCCTTTGTTATTCATCGCTTGTAGGGCGTTATGAATCAAATTCGTCCACACTTGGTTAAGTTCGTCAAAATAACACTGAATGGGTGGGATATGTTCGTAGTTTTTAGTTAATTCTATACCCTGTCTGATCTGACTTTGATAGAGGGTCAAAACTGCATCTATGCC
The DNA here is from genome assembly GCF_020883145.1 of Microcoleus sp. CAWBG27. Lineage (NCBI taxonomy): Bacteria > Bacillati > Cyanobacteriota > Cyanophyceae > Oscillatoriales > Microcoleaceae > Microcoleus > Microcoleus sp. CAWBG27. The sequence goes on along the minus strand of NZ_JAHREU010000007.1, from coordinate 73,880 downwards.
GTCGAGGATGTTGGCTTCGATTGTTTCACCGCTAGAGTCGTGTCGGGCGTATGTTTTTAGGGCAAACACGGCTTTGGCGGCACGATCGCTGGCGATGTTAATATCTCGGGTGCTGGCCTGCAAGCGTACAAAGGCCCGTACAGTTTTGAGGAATTCGTCGCTGTCGCTTTGTCGTAGAAGTGAGAAGAAAGGTTCGAGACGATCGTGAACTCCTAAGTCGAGGAGGATATTGGCTAATCCTTCTGATTTCTCAATGTTTTGGGCTGCGAGTTGGCTAGTAATTGTTTTTCTGAGTTGTCGGCGTTCGCGACCGGATACGATCGTGGTGTTGGCAATGGATCGTTGCAACAATTCCAAAAATTGTGTTTCTCGTTCTGGGGTAAGTTCGCGAAATAATGTGGGAAATTGGCTGAGGTTTTCGTTGAGAAAGTCGGTAATATAACTCACAGAAGAGCGAATTGCTCCTAACGGCGTGTTAATTTCGTGAGCAACTCCTGCTACGAGTTGACCTAATGCTGCCATTTTTTCCGATTGCACTAATTCATCTTGAGTCAGTTGGAGTTCGGTTAAGGTTTGGGATAGTTTGGCTGTGCGTTCGGCAACTTGTTCCTCTAATGTTCGATTGTAATCTTCGCGCAATTTTTCAGCTTGTTTGCGTTCGGTGATATCCTGGAAAGCTGCGATCGCATAACTTAGGTTTCCATCCGCGTCGTAAATCGGCGTTCCTGCGCTTTCAATGGGAATAATTTTGTCTGGATGATGAATTTCCATATCTTCGCCACGCACGCTTTTTCCTTGCAACGCATTTAACAGGGGATCTGATTCTTGAGGATAAATGCGATCGCTACCAGCTTGGTAAATTTTGTATTGAATCTGAATTTGTTCGGCAACGGATGCTACCACACCTTGACCGAGAAGATGCTGTCCAGTTTGATTGGTGTAGTACGGATTTCCGTGACTGTCGGTGACAAAAACACCAATGGGCATGGCATCGAGGAATTGCGATAGGCGGCCTTCGCTTTCAGATAATGCTGAATTTAAGGCTTTCATCTCGGCATTCTTCTGTTTGAGTGTTTCTTCATTTTGGCGCAATGCGGCGGTGGCGCGATCGATCGCCAATTGCAACCGTGCCGGTTCGCTAGCTAAAATGAAGACAGCGATGCTTCCCACAAGTGCGATCGCCATACCTCCTCCCCTCAACCAAATAGTAACTGGTGAATGGTCATCCCATCCAGTTTTAGGAACGGCTGCTAACTGCCAAGAACCGTTCGGTAACGTGACGGAAAGAAAAACGGGTTTTTCCTGAAAAATTGCCCCATTCCCGAAAAAAACCTCACCTTTTTCCCCCAATCCATCTTTGCCACGCAGTACATATTTTAAGTTAGAGGATTCTTGTAACAATCCGGCTTCTTCATAGATAGTTTCGGGATTGACCAAAATACTCGCGAGTCCCCAATATTCAGATTTTCCCTCTATTGATTTGACAAAAATAGGCGATCGGTTAATAAATGCAATACCGCCTTGTACGAGTTTAACCGGGCCGGCAACAACCGATTTTTTGGAGGCAATAGTTCGATCGACAGCTTCTTTTTGGGTCGGCGTTGCTGCTAAGTTCAACCCAACAGCTTTTTCGTTGCCTTCAACGGGATAAATATGACTGATCGCCGATTTTTTGGCTAGGTTCATACTCCGAATCCCTCGATACCTCTCCAACAGAGGAGAACCAATAGCTGTAAATTCATCTTGGGTGAGTTCGGGACGGGTTGAAGCATGAATGACTAAAGCTTCTACGAGAAGAAGTCTGGTGTTAATTGCCGCTTCCAAACGGGCTCGCACGGTACTCAGTTGATTGAGAGTATCTGCCTGTTGTTGTTCCTGAAATCGTTGAGTTTCGGAGCGATCGAGAATCATGGTAGCCGCCAGAATTGATAAGGCTGCGCTCGCAGCAGTTACAAAGGCTTTACCAGTATGTTTTTGAATTTTTCTCATACTAGATTGTCCGATATGACTCAATATAAGTTAAAAAAATGGTACGATAGACCCAATGAATTCGGTAGGTTACAATCGGGAATTGCTAATTTTTAAGATACCCGAACTTAAGTAACACAAAAACTCCTTACAAGTAGCAAAGTTTCCCAAATTCAGCTCGCTAGTGCACCCTTTCCCGATCGCGATATTTAAAATAAGCTACAATTATGAGCAATAGTCCGGACAGTTTTTAGTTGTAGTCTGAAACCCTTGATTTTCCGTCGGCCACTCGATTACCGACTTCCCTTGAAACTTTGATGCTCTTCTTGGCGATCGAATACTGTCCGAAGGAGTGCATCTGGTTTTTCAAGAGGGCGAAGCATGACCGCATATAAGTTATTAGTTATCATCTCATATTGATTTCGGTCATGCTTCGCCCCTACAAACATATTTGCCTTGCACAAGCCGCTGCACCCGTCCGAAGTATTGGTTAGAAAAATTATCTGTATTGCTGTATTCTACAGCGACTTTATTGAGAATTGGCAGCGATTAGGATTTTGACCAACTGCTCTGGGAGCTTTGGTTTGAAGTTGTTTGAAGTGGTATTACACGATACTTTTCAGACATTTTATAGTTTTGCGACATCTGAAAAAAATTCAAGCTTATCTCTATTAGCCGATCGCCCTTGATAGTCTTTTGCTTCTAATTTATTGGGTTGAGGGTTGGGGATATTTGAGCTAAAACACCGAAATTCCCCAATTTGGTCAACCCTCCACCTTAATTTTGACAGCTTAATGACTGCCGATTACCATTTCAGCAAATTAAACTCTTCCATGTCTACGGTATTGCGGTTGCGGTAAATCGCCAAGACGATCGCCAAACCAACAGCAGCCTCAGCAGCCGCAACGGTTACTACAAAAACAGTAAATACTTGACCTTTAATCTGTACGGGGTCAAGATAGTTAGAAAAACCCATCAGATTGAGATTGACTGCATTCAGCATCAACTCGATCGACATCAACACGCGCACGGCATTTCGGCTGGTAATTAAACCGTAAATGCCAATGCAGAAAAGTGCAGCAGCTAATAGCAGGAAATACTGGAGTTGCAGTTGCATAATTTTTGGGAATTGCTCTCAGTCTAAATTACTACAAAACAGGCAGATACAGAGGCTGCGAACAGAAACCAGGTTTCTCGCCTGACGAACACATAGGTGGGCAGTGCACACCCTACAATTACTTTGTTTCCGGTGAAGAAACATCACCGGCTGAAACTAATTCGCGGGGGCGTTCCGGCAAACTAAAAGCTGGTGTATCTGATTGCTTCATGGACAATTCATCCGGGAAGAAATCGCGGCGCGCCAAGACAATTGCTCCTACCATTGCCATCAACAAAAATACCGATGCTAACTCGAAAGGTAGCAAATAGTCGGTGAAGAAGTGTTTGGCGATCGTCACGATCGAACTTTCGGCGGGTGCTCCCGTCGTTGTAACAATTGCCCAAGGAGTAGACACGACCATTGTACCCAACAGCGCAAACAAACCAGCACAAACGACTGCGGTTGCGACTTGACGCACCCAAGCGTTAGGAATTGTGCGGAACTCTTCTCGTTTGTTTACCAACATGATGGCAAACAAAATTAAGACGTTAACAGCGCCAACATAAATTAAGATTTGCGCTGCTGCTACAAAGTCAGCATTCAACAATAGGTACAAGCCGGCAATGCTGGTAAATACGCCACACAGCAGAAATGCTGAGTAAACGATGTTGGAAAACAGCACTACTCCTAATGCTCCTCCAATCATCATTAAGGCGAGTATGCCAAATGAAACAATTTGAACCCCTTCGGCTAGATTCACAATATTTAATCCTTTGTTAATTGGGCAAACAGGGCATTGGCCAAACAGGGCATTGGGCATTGGGGATGTGTTATTTGTTATTTGTTGTTTGTTATTTGTTGTTTGTTATTTATTATTTGAAAAATCACTAACAAGTAACCACTAACAAGTAACCACTAACAAGTAACCACTAACAAGTAACCATGCCCCATGCCCGATGCCCCATTCCCATTACTTACTTTCCTGAATTTCCTCTGGGCGGAGGCCTGCACGGCGATCGGTGTAGGAAACTTCATGAGGATCCATCACACCTTTCGGCAAATAAGCGAATTCGCGCAACGGTGTCACCATCGGATCGTCTGAAACCTTGTAGGGCAAACGTCCGAGGGCCACGTTGTCATAATTCAATTCATGACGTTCGTAGGCGGCTAACTCGTATTCTTCTGTCATCGACAAACAATTAGTCGGACAATATTCTACACAGTTACCGCAGAAGATACACACCCCGAAATCGATACTGTAGTGCTTGAGTTGCTTCTTCTTAGTTTCTTTGTTAAATTCCCAATCCACCACAGGCAAATTGATCGGACAAACTCGAACGCAGACTTCGCAGGAGATGCACTTGTCAAATTCAAAGTGAATTCTGCCCCGAAAACGTTCGGAAGGAATTAGTTTCTCGTAAGGATACTGCACCGTAACCGGGCGGCGTCTCATGTGATCGAAGGTCACTGCTAGTCCTTGGCCGATATACTTAGCAGCTTGAACAGTCTCTTTGGCGTATTCGCCTACTTGATTGAGGAATTTTAGCATCGTGTTCTCTCTCTGTACTTGAGTTTTTGGTAATTGCTAACTAATAATAGGTAATTGGTTAACAGGTATTTTTTCTGTTGCCCTTTACCTATTATGAATTAACCGCCAAAAGCAAAGGGAAAGGCAAGTTTCAAAGCTGCGGTCAATAGCAAGTTAACTAGAGCAACCGGAAGCAAAAACTTCCATCCCAAATCTAGCAATTGGTCAATCCGAACTCGTGGCAGAGTCCAACGGAGCAGAACTGCCAAGAACAGGAAAAAGTAGGCTTTCAACAAGGTCATTGTAATGCCCAGCGTGCCAGTAATTACCTGCAACCAAGGAGTTGTTTCGCTCAATCCCAAGGCATTGGTGATAACTCCGACAGGAATCGGGCATTCCCAGCCGCCGAGGTACAAAACGGCTACTAGCAGGCAAGAAAGGACGAGGTTAACGTAGGAAGCGATGTAGTATAAGGCAAATTTCATGCCTGTATACTCAGTCTGATATCCTGCTACCAATTCTTCTTCTGCTTCGGGTAAGTCAAAGGGTAAACGTTCGCATTCGGCTAGTGCTGCAATCCAGAAAATCAGAAAACCTGCGGGTTGGCGCCAGACGTTCCAGCCGATGATGCCGTAGCCGGCTTGTTGGTGTACGATGTCGATCGTACTTAAGCTGTTGGACATCATCACAACTGCCAATACTGCCAAAGCTAGCGGAATTTCGTAGCTGAGGGATTGAGCAGCGGCTCTGAGTCCGCCGAGGAGGGCGTATTTGTTGTTAGAAGCATAGCCCGACATCAGCAAGCCGATCGGCTGAATGCTAGAGAGAGCAATCCACAGAAATATCGCTGTCCCCATATCGGCGATGAGCATATGCTCTCCGAAGGGTACGATCAAGTAGGACAGAAACACTGGAATCACGACAATTACCGGGCCGAGCGTGAACAGCAGCGCGTCAGCTTTTGCCGGTACAATGTCTTCTTTGAATACCAACTTCATGCCGTCAGCAACGGGTGCTAGGACTCCCAGGGGGCCGAGAAATTCCGGGCCAATCCGCTGTTGAGCGGCGGCGGAGATTTTCCGCTCTAGCCAGACGCTAGTCAGCACCCCGAATACAGCACCGACAACCATCAGCACCATTGGCAACGGCAGCCAAAGCACGTGGGCTATGTCCGCCGGTAAGCCCAAATTCGTTAGGGCTTCTACAAAACTTCCTTGTAAGTCAATTCCTGGGTTCATGTTTCCAGCTTTTGAGCGATCGCCATATAATTTTTCACCCGTCCTTCGTAGGAGTAGGCTTAGAGAGCGGGGACTTTGTAAAGATTTTTAATGCTTTACCGCCTATCAGTATATCGCCGGACTGGCCCCAAGAACCGATGGATGAGGTGAAGTTCTAATTATCTGAGCCCCAACGCGAGCTAATCGGTTGGTAACTTATGGTTGAGTGTTAGCTAATTACTGTTGACTGTTTGTAGGGAAAGACCAAAGAAACCGGGTTTTTATGGGTTTCTGCGAGTTGTAACGAAGTTTTTTCGCAAAAACCCGGTTTCTGAGTGCCCGCGTGTAATACCATTTTTCTAAAATCGTGCAACACTCTTCGACCCCCCCTAGCCCCCCCGCTGCATTGCGGGGGGGACAAGAATACTGTTGCATTCTTTTTTTAAATTGGTATAAGTTCGATGAACGAGATATAGCAACCGCCACATCGGGCGCGGACAGAAATAAACTCATGAATAAGGCCGACGAACCCTCGAAAAACGGTTTGATTCGCTTGCTATAACTGTCAACTGTCAACTGTCAACTGTCAACTGCTATATAGCCCAAACAAAAAGGGCAGAGAATTAATTCTCTGCCCTTTTTATGCTTTAAGGTAACTTTCAAATGGCTTAAACCATTGATTTTACGCTACCTTTTTTATGGAACTGGGCAGAATCGAACTGCCGTCCAAAGCGGGTATTTACCTTCCGATCGTTCACAGGTTTATCCCCTCTGATCCTCGGGGCGGGAACCATCTTTATCCCAAATGGGGGGATTTTCTAGTGATTTCTTTCCCGGCTAACCGACTAGAAACGTTTAGCTAGGGCATCCGTTGGGGGTTGTTATGCTGCCTTTAACGGAGTTAAGCGGCATACACTCTGAACCAAGCTAGAGAAGTTTTTAGGCTACAGCTACGGCTTTGCGAGCGAAAGGAACGATGTTGTTCGCATTTACTATTTTTTTTGAGCCGATATTAACGAGAGTAGACTCCCTCTCGACCTGCATCACGGAGCAGCTTTCGCCACCCTGTCGAAACCATTACAGCCCCTCGTGTTCTCTAATCATAGCTAATATTTTGTATAACGTCAATCGATTTTGGATTTTAGATTTTAGATTTTGGATTTTAGATTTTGGATTGAGGCTTTTTTTACCAATAGTCGAGGACGCACTACCAACAAAGAAACCGGGTTTTTTACAAAGAATGAGCATTTTGGGCAAATATTTTCGTTAAAAAACCCGGTTTCTCTATACCCGTGGAAGATTTCTAATGCAGAGTTTTGTCCCAGACGCCGATGTAAATTCGATCGCGCTCATTGCGTTCGATCGTCCCTTTCAGCGAACCTTTCTGAAAATTAAACCGATTGGTGCGACGTTGCTGCACGTCCCGGAACCCTTGCAAAATCTCCTTATCTGCGCCGCCCACCATGCCGTTTAACGCGGTTCGGACTACCAAATCGTCCACCGACTGGGCAAAAGAACCCTCTGTTTGGACGAGTTGTTCGGAATTGCGATCGTAAATATAGCCGAGAGTCACCCGGTTCGGCAGCAATTCATAGAGTGCGGTGCGAGTATTGGGCCAATAGCCGCGGGATTGAGAGTCCGTGGGATCTCCCAGTGCACTTACAATCTGACTTTCCGGCGTACCAACGGCAAACCCTGGGATGGTGGGAGTCTTCTGATAACCGGTTCCTGGTTGTTCGCTGGGTGGGGGCGATCGATCGGGCGGCAATTGCTTGTCAACCAGTTTTTCCGTACGCTCTTGTAGGGGCGGTGCCCCCGTGTCCGCCCCCGCTGGTGGAGTTGGAGTTGGCGCTGGAGTTGGCGCTGGAGTTGGGGTTGGAGTTGGCGCTGGAGTTGGAGTTGGAGTTGGGGCCGGAGTTGGAGTTTCAGCAACAGGCGGCGGAGTTTCTCGGCGAGGGGGAATTGGTGCGGGTGTGGGAGTGGGAATTGGTGCGGGGCTGGTGCGTGCGTCTGGATCTGCGGGGGTGGAAGTGCGATCGTCCTTCGCTATTGGTGCCGGTTCCGAAGATTGTCCGTTGAGGAAAATCCTCGCAATCCCGACCAAACCACCGAATATAAGTGCGATCGTCACAAACCCCAAAATCAACCAAACCTTGCGGTTGCCGAACCCATTCGTCACCACAGCAGGCGCTGTTTTGAGAGTTGCAGGCGACTGAGGGCCGTGTCCCGGCATCACAGCCAGCGTCGGCCCGGTATCCGGCGACTGCCCGTGCAGCAGCGACAGCCACTCATCCACGGTAGCAGGGCGATTTTGAGCCTCTACCGTCATCCCCCGCATCACCGCTTGACTCACAGTCACACTTAAGTCAGGGCGCAAGTCGCGGGGTGAAGGCATCGGCTGACTGGTACGCAAAATGGCAGCCACGGGCACCCTGGCTGTGAGCAAAGTGTAAAGCGTCGCCGCCAGCCCGTAAACATCGGTAGCTGGCGTATATTTTCCTTGGGCGAAATACTGTTCTGGCGGTGCGTAACCGTCGGACACCATATTAGTGTGAGATTGAGTTGCGCCTGCTGTAAACTCGCGGGAAATGCCAAAATCGATCAGCACGACTTCGTGAGTACCTTGGCGCAACAGAATGTTTTGCGGTTTGACATCTCGGTGCAGCAAACCCTTTTGATGAACTGCTTTCAAAGCAGCCCCAATTTGAGTGATGTAGAGAATTGCCAGATTTTCTGGGAGGGGATTGTTTGTACCGACTACATCGCCCAAATTCTGACCGGCTATGTAGTCCATTACCATGTATGGCTGTCCGTCTTCGACAAAGAAGTCGCTGACGCGTACTATATTCGGATGGACGCAGGAAGCCAACCGCCTCGCTTCGTCTTGAAACTTGCGATCGAACTCGGCAAAATTTGGTTGTCGCCGCAGGGATTCGTTGAGGGTTTTAATAACGACAGGCTGTCCTAAATAGCGGTGAGTTGCCTTGAAGGTAATTCCAAAGCCACCGCGTCCCAATTCTTGTTCGAGGGTGTACTTTCCACCCTGTAAAGTTTTGCCGATGAGCGCATCCATAGGTTCGGGCGATCGCACTTCAAATAATATGGCTGATTATGGCACATATGGTTTGCTCAGTTACCAGTCTAAATGGCGATCGAGGAGTGCGATCGGCCCTAAGTACCAGGTTTGCTTCTAGCTGACGTTGATACTTTTCTCCGGCCTCACACCAGATGTGAGTGTATCCGATGATCTTCTGCGATCGCTGAAATATCTATATTTTTTCTGGAATCAGCATTCAAATTCAGCCTTGTTTCAATTTTCAATTAATACTTGTGCTACTTTTTGTAACAATGACGATTGACTGTTATCACCCATTTTTAAAACATTTTGAGTTAGCGTACTAAAATGTAAAGCTGTTATGGGATGCTCGCTCAGCTCCGATGTAGTCATTGACTCTCCGCCATATCTCTTCCCCATCAAATGATATGCTCTAAACCCTTTCTTAATCGAGCCGGCAATATTTTGCCTTGGAGGTACATAATACTGAATAAATGTTTCGTTCTTCAAATCCAAACATATCATATTTTGGATTCTGTTGATAGGTTTAATCTCGCTGTTGTAATGGGATACCAAAGGTAAAAATCTACTACTATTTTCACTTTGGTTTTTTCGATCTATTGTTAGTTCTCCGCTTTCCAAGTCTTCAATAATACCAGTCCTTCCAATTAAGGTGGGCGTATAAAAATCATTGGTATAACAACTAATATACAGACCCTCTGATTCATCAACAAAATATTTTTGATCGTTAATTAATTTTTTTGCATTATTTCTTTGCCTTCTTAAAAATCGAAATTTAGATTCTATTTGTTTCAAATCGTGCATTACATTTTTTATATATATGCAACCATCTTTGTAAATAAATTCTACCGCAACCGCTTTAGCTTCCTTGTTTTTTGGGCTGCGTACATAAATACTAAAAAATTGTTTTTCAGAAAATGATTGAGGAGTAGTAATAGGCAAGCCCAAGTTCGGATTTGACAAACTCTGCGAGATCCAGTTCTTAATTCCCAACTCAATCAAGACTTTCTGAAATTCAGGGGAAATCTTTATCTTGTATTTATCGCAGAAAATTTCCCATTCCTTGCTATCTTCTTGTGCTTTTAGATAACAAAAAATAGAATCTTCTACATCCAATAATTTCCCTTCAGTAAAAGCTTGCGTCTCCTTGTGGAGACTATCTAGATCTCGATCGATTTTCCAATTTGTATAATTAAAAACCGCAAAATCAGTTTTCTCATCTCCCACAGCACGAAATTCTGGTATATTTATCCCCTGCGTGCTAAAAAACTGTCCCGTCTCCAAATAGTTAAATCTTTTCTTTAACTGTGAATAGAAATCTACTTGCGATTGATTATCTATTGTTGTTGATGGATACCACAGATTGTCTTTTGCCTGATAAGCCATCGAACCGGATTCTTCTTCCAAAAGTTTATTGAAAACCAGATAGTTTTTTCCTGCTTCGAGTTGAATATCTGACCATTTAATAGATTCCGTAATTCTCCAGCAAACTTCGTCCTCACCGTCAGGTACTTGTTCGTAGGTACTCACAGTTTTTCCATGATTGTAAAATGCGATCGTAGATACCCCTTGATGTTTCAGGAAGCATTGCAAAAATTGTCGGTCATCTTCAGTTAAATCGAGTCCTGTATTGTTAATAATCTCTAAGAATTCTACAGATTCTATGTTTTTAATGAAAGGGTTTTCCAAGTAGTGGTCAGCCTGAAAATCAAGAGACTCAAAAGCAATATTGCACTCACTTAAAAACCCCTCAAGTTTTGTCATGAGGTTTTGGTAATGATAAAGCTGAGTCTTTTTGAACTTGTCATAATTTTTAGGATCGCTATCAAATTGCATAAAATTTATTTTATTTGTTTTCCTAGCATCTAGGTCGCGATCGAAGTAGTAGTTCTTATTGTCGTAGACCAACAAATCTCCTAAATCATCACCATCTATGGTACTGTAGCTATCTTTTGGTAAGAAGAGTCGGTGTTTTCGAGACAAGGTTAATGTGAGTACGCCATGTTGATTGTATTTGACTAATAAATTTTGGCCCCACACTAAAAGAGCCTCTTTCGATTTGCTGAGATCCCTGGAATGGAGTAACAGTAATTCTTCAAAACCATTCAGTGTCTCAAAGTATAAGCCTTGAGACAGAATATAAAACTTGAAAATGAGGTTAAAAATTATTTCTAGATCGCTAGAATTGTCTGTAAATAACTTTTGCCATCCAGAATGATTTTTATTAGGGGATAAAAAGAACACATATTTTTTGCCCCCATTATATGAGAAAAAGTATTGAATTTCTGATTTTTCCCGTTTCTCCCCATGTGCAGCAAGTCTTTCTTGGACTTGAGCTTTAATGTATTTATGCCGCTCTTTATAAAAGGTAGGCCGTGAATCCTCATTTTCAGAATCTTTATCTTCAACAATCGGATATTTAAGCTCAAAATGTTCTATCCCTTGTCCCTCTTTAAATAGATACTTACGCAGTTTTTCGGCAACTTCTTGTGGATTTTCTAAAATTTTTAGTTGATTGGTTCGCGATATATCTGATAATGCTGCTGTTTTATTTTTCATTTTATTTCTCCTTTGTAAACAAAAACTCTTTGAGGATATTGGATTCTACTGGACAATTGCGATCGTCAAAGAAAATTAAATTTCCCGAAAATAGCGTGGGTGAGTATTGTTGATTTTTTTCTTGGGCGGCGTGCAAGTTAAGAAGTAACCCCCTTGCGGTGCTAAATTCTGGATAGTCTGAAACAATTTCCTTCAGCTTGTTTTCGGTTTTATCCAGCGTCTTTTTTGACAGGCGATTTCCCGAAGGTACGCTCCAAGCTTTAACATCAATACAAAATAACGTATTCTCCTTGACATAGTACAAATCAAACCGCTCGTATAGTTTACAATATTTTTTTAAATCTCGCAATGGCTCAAAACGATAGATGGATTTTATGGCTTTCCAGTCTTTACCTTCTTTGAAAACTACATCTTGAATCCAGCGTTCCACAAAATTTTCAGCCAGTGAAGGATACAACACATCGTAAAAGAAATTCGGACGCGGAATATAAGTATTAAAAACTTCAGGTTGTGGCATCAAATTGTTGTAGAGTCTGTAGATTAAATCAGTCGAAGGATCTAGGGAGCCAATTTCATTACCTTCTAAGTCATAGCCTCGCTCGCTAATTTTTAGATATTCAGGATATAACCGCTTCTGGTAAGGATAGATTTTTTCCCCATTGATGCTATCGCTGATAATCTGGAATTTTTTACCGCTTTCTTCCTCGGAAGCTAAATAGGGCGTAAATTCAACTTGTTCTGGGTTGTGATAGAATAATGACTCAATAAAATCAGCAGGAAATAGCCCTGAATCTCGCAACTTTTCCAGATACTTAGCTGGGTCTTTGAAAACAATTGGATCGCGCAACGCATCCCACGATTTTGTGATGTCAAAACTATGTTGATTAAGATGAAAGCGATCGATTTCCTCCAACATTTGTGTTTTAAACGCTTGGAAAGCCATAGTGGCATCAATCTCATCAAGAATATGATCTTCATAATCCTTAATCGAGCGTTTTTTTTCTTCTTCTCGAACGCTTAAGTAAACTTTGTGGTTGTTAACGGAAAATTTACGAATTTCCTCCTTTTCTTTCCCTTCCAGGTATCTGTAAAAATTCACTAAATTTTTTCTGGTTTCTTCATTAACAAATATTTTTACCACTTGGTTAGGAAAATCGCGTCTCTCAGATCTGCCGATCGCTTGCAAAACTTGTTTCCCTAATAAAATCTGGTGTTGCTGCTGTCGAAATTCTCCAGCTTCTGGTCGGCTGAGGTATTGGTTGAAATCTTTGATTTCAATATTAGAGTCTCCCAAGTTTACAATACTTTTCATCAACGCAAAATGGTAAAGCGTCATAGATAATCCAGAATCTTTTGATTTGTTCAGCGATGGGCCCATTACTGTATAGTAACTGTCCATTAACAAAGCTAAAGAGTCGAAATCTTTTTCATCGCCGTTAGGATTTTTAATAATCGGATTCAATCCTTTGGAAGCTGACTGATAAGCTGATATAAAGAAGATTTTCTCCCCTGGTTTTTCAACCAGCTCATTCAAATACGTGTTTTGAGCTTTTTTGTCGCAATAAAGACTGTTGAATGATGCCTCATACAAAATTATTTTAATCTGAATATTACTCTGATATTCCTTATGCTTTACTTGCAGATAATATATATTTGGATGTTCGGTTGATGCTTTAAATTTAAAGTTAGCCTGCTTGAGTAGCTCGCAATGTTGAATTAACTTTTTAATCCAGCGTAGAGTTTGAGTAAAAGCAATTGTTTCTTGAATTGAGTCATCCTCAAACAGGTAAAACAAGAAACGAATAAACTTTTGAAGTTCTTGGATTTTGTAAGTTCCCAGCCAATTTCCATCCTGCTTGAGATCTTCGATAAAACTTTTTAAAAGAGTTTTTTCAAATTGTTCCACAACTTTTTGAGTTGCGTTATTTGGGAAAGACAATAAATCCTCACCGAAAAACTTTACTGCAATCTGTCGCTGCGCCTCACGACTTTCTCTGATGTTTTCGCAAACCGATACTTCTTCCTCGCTCATTTCCTTAAAGGAACTTTCACCGGATTCACTAGCATTACGCAATTTATCTTTGAAATACTGCATATCATAGCTAGTGCTTAAATCTCCTAAAATTCCTCCTGTTGCTGAAATTATAAAAATCACATTACTATTATTGCATAACATGGAATTTATTTTGAATTCAGGCGAAGTCAATATAGCCGTACTACCAATAGAAACTTCTCTAAGGGCGCGATCGATCAGATTATTTTTAGGATTTTGATAACGAGAAATTTCTTTGATATTTACGATCGACTTATAACTTTCATAGACATAGGCAGTATTTAAGTATCTTAGCAGTTGATTTTGCGAGGGGCTTTCTTCACTTGCCTTTTGGACTTTAGCTATTTGTTTCGACCAAATTTCTAAAGAACGGGATTGAGAATCTTCAGCATCTAGGACGTTAGCTAGAAAATCTTTGATGGTTTTGATTTGCGATCGCACAGCTAGAATGGCATAAATTAACTCTGCTACAGAAGTATTATCTGCAACTTTTTCCTCTGTGATTTGGACGTGCCCGCCAGAAGGTTTGGTTAAAAACAATTTTTGCAGAGGTTCGAGGTTGTAGATGTACAGGTTGTTGTATGCAAAAATGTTCATTAAATCATCACATATTTTATTGTAAAGCTTTTGAGGAATCAGCAAACTTCTATTATTCTCAAATTTTGAAATAACTCTGGATAACATTTCAAAATCCACTATAATGAGATTTTCTTCATCATTGTCGAAAATCCCAACTATTTGTTCCATTGAATCGTCAAGCCCATTTTGAATTTTTACTATTTTTTCTAAAAAATTGATAGAGTTTCCCTCTTCAAAGGTCAACCGTTGATATATGCGGGCGAATTTTTGCAGTTTTGGTTCTAGGGCTTTGTCTTTTTCAAAGTGTTCTTGAAATTCGTAAAAAGCTCCCTTATTCTTATCTATGAAATTTAAAAAATCTCTGTTTTCATTGTTTTGAGTTGAAAACAGCATAGAAAATTCTCTATTGATAGATGACAGCGCATTATTGATTGCCAGTTTTTCAGGAGAGATGATATCAATCTTCTCCTCTAGCATAATTTGATAGCCATCTTCCTGCTCATCCAAGGCAAGGATAAACTTTCGGGAGTTGTCTGTATGCTCAATAACGTATTTATCGAGATGACTGCTTTTCTTTACCCATTTTGTACCATTGTAGATAAAGTACGGAATAGCCGTTTCAAATTTTTTATAGGTGAGCATCAAAATTCCAGATTTGTTTTGCAGAAGATGGAGTGGGAAAAATATTTCAATTAACTTTGAGCATTCAGCAGGAGAATTTCTTCTATCTAATTCACATTTGATAAAAAATTCTAAAAAGCTTTCAATTAAATGATTCAGTTCCCGTCTTGCTCTCGTAATTTCAGACTCATTAAAATCCTCATCTCCAAAACCTGTGTTTTTTACATATTCAAGGCGTTTAATCACCTCTTTTACTTTCTCAAGGTTTCGTTTATTTTCCTGAACCTTTTCCTCAGGACATACTTTTTTATCGATTTTCCAAATTTTTGTGTTTTTGAGAATAGAAGATATCAATTCCTTGTATAATTTGATAGACTCATCCGTCGTTTTCATTTCTAAAGAATTTATTTTATAGACGGGAATATCTGGGAATTGGCTCTCAACTGAAGCTGGCACACATAAGTGTTCTCTCAACGGGGCAACATATATACCGATTATTTGATTTTTTGGATGTTCTTCTATGGTTTTATAAATTGCTTGAAACAATTGGTGAGTTTTTCCTGAACCCGTACCATAATTGATGAGTTTTAGTTGAGGACGGTTTTCTCGAAAGCTATCTTCAATAGTTGCAAGGTAGGAATCAAGAATTTTGGAACGAGCTGAGTCTAACTGCTGATTAAGATCGTCTGTTTGCTTTTGCATTATGTGTTATCACCTTATCTAGAGTAAATACATATCGTGGGATAGTCTTTTCTTTGACTGATACCCATAGTAGCGCCTGAACTCTTGCGCTTTGTCTCGTAAATTGCTAGAAGCCAGCTTTTTGGCATCTTTCTGTGCCTGCTTGGTATAGACTAGATTCCAACTCACCACTGCAACTGGCGATCGCACTCTTCGATCGGCATAGCCAGTCCTTCCCGAATCGATTCCCGCATCCCCGGTACTGATAGAAGATACAGTGTCTCCTGCACAGATGCCCAGTCAGATTCAGATAATAACACTGCATTGCTAGTCTGTCCTGCAATCACAATAGGTTGGTGCGACTGACTCACCGAATCGATCGACTGCTGCAACTGTTTTTGAGCTTCCTTGATTGGAATCATAATCTTCCACTTTTCTAAATACGCTTTTCTCGATGATGTTGGGTGGCTGTAGACACTCCCTTAATTATGAGCGATCTTTACCCTTACTGACAGCTATCTCCATAGTAGTATTTGATTGGGGGTAGGACTTGAAGATTAAAAAACGTTCCGGTTGAGCGAATGCAAAGAGCCTTTTCATCACACCAATATCTTTCGACCGTTTGCTGCAACCGAATTCTTAGTCTGCGCGCATTCACTACAAATTTGACTTCTAGACTCGACCATACATACAGTTAGCGCACGACCGAAAACGTAACATTTGATGCTAGATGTTAGCTTTTTTACATATCCTCATCTCGCATTTAGACATTAAGTAGATTGTACCGCAATTTCAACGTCATACCTGGTTTGACGATCGATCGCCAAAACCGCAGTACAATACACTAATTCAAAAACGCCTTTCTCTGAACCCTTGCCAGTTGGTACGCGCCGCGACTGTCCAACAACTGATATTGATTTGGCTGCAATCCGAATTCCACAAACTTGTGTGGATATCCCAGCACTAGAATCGTCGGAGAAGTGTGGTTGTTGGATTCCTCGATGTAGTCTTTTGCGCCCCTGGGAAGTCGGTAGAAAGTCACCGGATCTTGGGTATAAAAAACTAGACTCGGTTTCCAGAAACCAATCATCATCAACTCTTCTCCCGGCAGTTTTTGTTGGACAACAACCTTCGCTAACTCTCTCAGAGGTAACTGGCGGTTGAGATCGACCAAATTGTAGGCGGGAGTCAAACCAAAGATGATAAATGCAACTAATCCGATGAAGTTAGCTACCAAAATCCAGCGTTGTTGACGTTTCCAGAGTAAAAGCGCGATCGCCACCGCCGCAGTTATCCAAATCGCACCGCCCACATTCAGCAATCCCGACTGCTGAATTGCTTCGGGAAAATTCGGCATTGCCGGATCGTCTCCCAGCCAGTGGTAGCAGTAGAAAGTTGCTCCCGCTAGAATCAATAAAAATACGACGTTAACAATGAATGTAACTAACAGCGATCGCGGCAGAGAATTTGGTTTGTTTGTCGATCGCCCGGGCCTGACTTCTGATGCTTTTCCTGCCACAATATCGTCCCACAGCAGCGTTACCAAAATCGCCGCCGCTGGCAGTAAAGGCAATACATAACTCGGCAATTTTGTCACGGCGATCGTGAAAAAGCCAAAGATGCAGCCGAACCAAAATAGGGCAAATAAACTTAATTGTGCCGATCGCGCTTGACGGCGCCAGTAACTGCGCTGCCAAAAACGGGTACGCGCGATCGCCACCGGCAAATAAATTGACCAAGGCGCAAAACCAAGCAGCACTACAAAAAAGTAAAAATACCAAGGCGCCGAGTGCTTGTTGACTACTCCAGTAAAACGCTGGAAATTGTGATAGCCGAAAAAACTCTCAATATAAGTTTCACCGTTGGCTAATATCACCAGAATGTACCATGGTAGGGCGATCGCCAAAATAATCAAGATTCCCGACAGCGGACGCATTTCGCGCCAAAGTTGTCGAAAATTTCCCAAATACAGCGCGAAGCTACCAATAATCATCGCTGGTACGACAATTCCCACAGGCCCCTTAGCCAGAATTGCTAAGGCAATTAGTACGTAACAAGTCACATACCATTTATTGGGAAATCGCCCAGCAGAAATGGTGGAAAGTTCTGCTTTTTCTCTCTTTTCTTCTAGCGTGTAACCGAGAAAAAATGCCAAAAGTGCCGAACACATACAGGCAACTAATAGCATATCTGAAACGCCAGTCCGCCCCCAGGCAATAGTTTGGGGATTTAAAGCTATTAATGCCGCACCAATCCAAGGAGTAGAAAGAAACAGCGGGAGATGACGAGAGGGGGAGAGAGGGAGAGAGGGAGAGGGGGAAAATATTCTCTCAGACTTCTCCCTTGTATCTGTTAAATCCGTTACATCCGCTAGAGAATCCGTTGCCGAACTTCCTTCTTCCTTCGATCGCGATAGAGTGTAGAATCCGAGGCAAGTCAGGCCGATCGCGCACAAAGCCGACGGAAGTCGCACAGCCCACTCGTTAACGCCCAGAGTGCGGTAAGCCACCGCCATCAGCCAGTAAATCAACGGTGGCTTGTCAAACCTGGTTTCGCCGTTGAAATAAGGAGTGATCCAATCTCCTGTCACCGTCATTTGACGGGCGGCTTCAGCAAACAGCGGTTCGGTTTCGTCAACTAAGCCGATGTTACCCAGATTCCACAAGAAAGCTACCCAGGCGATCGCGCACAGCCACAACACCGATAGCAACAAAGGTACCATCGGCCGATGCCTGTAATATTCTGACAAATTTTTAATAACTTCCTTCACGGAAACTTCCTGCGATTTTAGATTGAAAATTTTAACTCGCATAGAGAGTCTACCGAAAGATTCGCGCGATCGAAACTGGAAATTCGATCGCACTCCTTCAACTCACATCTTGCACCGTTCTCAACAATTCGGGGGGACGCTTGCAAAACATCACTAATGACTGATGACTAATGACTAATGACTGATGACTTCACTGCTGCAAAGTTAATTGCCATTCTTCAGCTTTGGGATTCCAAGCGGGCGAGGCTGTCTCCCCGGCGACGTAGGGCCCCCAGTAGCGGCGGGAACCATCTTGAGCAAAAACCACCAGAATGTCTCCCTGTTTGACTTTTAACTTGCCCTCCGGCAGCGATAGCATTAGTCCCTTGCCGCCACCTTCCCCCGGTGCAAAATCCCAGTGGGCCGGTTTTCCGTAGGATTTCTCGGTTTGCCGTTTCGACAGCAAGGCCACTCGCACTGGGTGTTCGCTGCGGTTGCTGACTCGCAAACTGCCGGCGGCTTTGCCATTGACAGGGATTGAGGAATTGGTTTCTTCCTCTGCTTCTGGGGGTAAGTCGGGTTTGGGCGCCCTAGCGGTGTCTGCCGAACCTGTCGCGACTGTCGAAACCGGAGGTGTTGGAGGGAGTGCGGTGGCTGCTGAGGGCAAATCACTCGATCGATTTGCACCGTTGGAGATGGTGATTTCAAAACGTCCGAGAAACATTCCTGTAATTAGGACGATCGCCATTCCAATTAATATCTGGTAATTTTGAAGTTTCATAAATTTTATGCTTAAAGGATAGACTGCACCCCTGCTATTAGTCCTACCTATCTTGAATGTAGAATCCGGGGCTACTGTGCCACAAGATACAGCTACACTTAATTACTTGACGGTTCGGGCTATAAAGCTCGCGATCGCTCAATACCATTTTAGATGTTAAATTTGAGACTTGACATTGCCGGATACCGATCCGGTAAGGATTTGGGGTTGTTGGCGATCGGCATTTTTTAACCCCGCTCAAAAACAGCTACAAGCCCCGATACTCAAGAGTATCTAGCCAAAAACTTGAGACTCCTGGTCAATCTCCCAGCAGATTCAATACGACAGTAAATCTAAAATCTAAAATTCTTCAATCTAAAATCTAAAATCTACTGACTCATCCGCATAACTTTTAACTTTTATGCAGAATACCCGAATTAACAGATTGATTGATGTTCTGGGCGAGCAATTTGCAGGCTGGGCTAGCAATCCTTGGCGGCGGATTTCGCTGCTGGTAATTAGCCTGCTGTTCGGCAATTTTTTGGGAACTGCTCTTTCGACGATCGCCGGACAAGCCGCTAATTGGGATATTATCGTAGCCGGGATGTTGGTGTTGTTGACCGAGTTGGCGAACCGATTGGTTTACAGCAGGCGGCGGCTGGCTGGTGCTTTGTGGGTGGAAATGCTCAATGCTCTAAAAATTGGCGTGACTTACAATTTATTTGTAGAAGCTTTCAAACTTGGCTCTTAAATTATTAAATCATATGGTGTCCGCTCGATTAATCGCAGTAAAATTCGTTTGTAGTGCGGACTGAAGTCCGCTCTCACTCTGCGGACTGAAGTCCGCACTACAAACTATTTTTGTTATGGTAATCGACTCGACATAATATCATCCAATCCTAAAATCTAAAATGGTTGGCTCGCCTGTAAATCCTGTTGAAATTTTACACCGCTGGCGATCGGGCGATCGCCCGATCGCTCCCGATTTCGATCGCCTCGCCTGTTGGGAACTTGCCGATCGTGTGCGATCGCGCGCTTTTAACATTACTCCTGACAACGCAGCCGATGTTGTCCGCCACAAAACCGATTTATTCCTGTCTGTACTCGATCGACTGCATACTTTCCCCGTCAAGTCAAGTGTTTTTCTCGAAAGTTTGTGGAATCTGTGGCTGCCGCTGGCGATACAATTATCGACTGAAAAACAAAGTTTAAACCAAACTTTAATTCAAGGAATTTTAGGAGTCCAAGGAACGGGAAAAACTACTTTATGCCAAGTTTTGAGGCTGATACTCGAAAAATTGGGACATTCTACAGTCAGCCTTTCTTTAGACGATCTTTACAAGACTTATGCCGATCGCCAAAATCTCCAACAAGCCGATCCGCGTTTGATTTGGCGCGGCCCCCCCGGCACTCACGATATTGACTTGGGAATCTCCGTTTTAGACAAGTTGCGCGCTTCTGGCACGGGCGAATTAGCAGCATTTGACAGTCAAAAAATAGAAATTCCCCGGTTTGAAAAATCAGCCTGGGGAGGTGCGGGCGATCGCAGTCAATCCGAACTTATTTCCGGTGCGGATATTGTACTGTTTGAAGGTTGGTTTGTCGGTGTAAACCCAGTCGCCGATCGCAGATTGAACGAGTTTTTGGCGGCGGCGCCGTTTCCGATTTCGACAGAGGGCGACTGTCAGTTTGCGCGCGATATGAATGCGAAGCTGCACGACTATTTGCCACTGTGGAACCGATTAGATCGGTTGATGGTTTTGTATCCCCGAGATTACCGCCTTTCTCAAGTGTGGCGCAATCAGGCGGAACGGGAAACGATCGCTGCGGGGAAGTCGGGAATGTCTGAGTCGGAAATTAATCGGTTTGTGGAATATTTCTGGAAAGCGCTGCATCCTGAGTTATACATTCAGTCGATGCTGGAGGGCGATGGCGTGGATTTGGTGGTGGAAATTTTGCCCGATCGCGCGATCGGCAAGATTTGTCGTGCGATCGACTGATAATTAAACCATTAGCAATACCAATTTTAAACGAATTAGGTACGTAGTTGCGCTTCAGCGCTCTTTCCTGATATTCGCAAAGAGCGCTGAAGCGCAACTACATACCTTAGAGGCTCGATCGCGCGATCGGGAAGATTTGTCGTGCGATCGACTGATAGCCATTACCAATACCAATTTTAAACGAATTAGGTACGTAGTTGCGCTTCAGCGCTCTTTCCTGATATTAGCAAAGAGCGCTGAAGCGCAACTACATACCTTAGAGGGTTAAATTTAAGTCTCGATTCTAAATTAACTGCCGGGAGTACCGAGTTCGATCGCCTTTTGCACCAAATCGTCGGTAACATTGCCCGGTGCACCTGTGGGGTTAACTTCCTTAGCCATCGCTAGAAAATCATCGGGATTTCCCTGTGCATCCGCCGGCATAGGAATTTCTTGAGGGGCTGGAATCTCAAACTTAGGCGCAGTTGCAGCAGCGGCAGCTTCGGCGCCGGCACTCGTGCGATCGATATCGCTAACGCTGAATTGTTTTGAAGCTTCGTAGTCGGCCGATACATTAACCTCAGGCAACTTTTGTTCTCCAGCTTCTACGCTTTCAGTTATCTGTTGAGCATCAAATGTTTGAGTGTTATCTAATTCTGTATTCACTTGAGGATTAACTTCAGACATAGCCGACTCCTTGTTACTTCTATTTAACAATTCAATATAATTATTGTCGCTAAAATTCCTGTTTTTTTCATCTATCCGCAGATGTATCGTGCGCTTCTATCTCAAGGATGATTTATGCTAAGGTCGTGGCTCAAAATTATTTGTGTAAAAAAAGAAGGCTACTCTACGCCAGCGATCCAAACCCATACATCATAAGTCATTCCCTGTTTGGCCAATTCCCAATTCCCAATTCCCAAATCGCATTACCTCTCGGGGATGGTGACTTGTACCTACAAATGTTGATATTTATATATTCTGGAAGCATTTTTAAGGAATTTTACGTATGAACTCACCCGCCGCGACCAATACTCACGCTCTCTCAGACGATACTCAAAACATGGTTGATAAAATCAACGGTTTGGGTACAGATGAAAAACTGGCACTGCTCTACTTTATTTATGAAAAAATGGGAGAGTCAATTACACCAGCCGCTCCCACTGCTGCGGAACCAGAGTTAGCTCCCATGTTGCTAAATGATTTTTACAACCTTTCCCACGACCAACAACTGAATATAATGCGAGGTATTGTCAACGGTGACGACACGCCTTATTCTCGCGCTTACGGAGCCTTAACTGCTAACAATCAGTTGCTGGTTTGGTATGCTTGGGCTATTGATATGGGGGATAAAATTGTCGATATCCCCGAAGGATATGAGGCAACTGAGGCTGTGAATTGCGTGTTAGATCAAATTGAAGGTCTGGAGTTTGAACAGCAAATTTCGGTGCTGCGCGATGTAGCTAATAATATGGGCTACACGGATGTTAAACCAATTGCTACTCAGGCTCAAGTTGGGAAAACTTCTAGTTTTTAGGAAATAAGACGGGACGGTTGCAACCGCGTATCCAGTCAAAGGAAGATTAGATTCTGTGGACTGAAGAATAAAGCAGGCTTTAAAGCCGGATTTGGTGTCATACCATGTCCGGTCGATTACCATAACAAAAACAGTTTGTAGTGCGGACTTCAGTCCGCAGCTTTTTGCGGTCGATTACCATAACAAAAACAGTTTGTAGTGCGGACTTCAGTCCGCAGCTTTTTGCGGACTGAAGTCCGCACTACGAACGAATTTGATTGTGGTTAATCGAGCGGATACGATATAATTAGCGGGCATGAGTAAACCTCCGAAGTGTCTGCAGGTTTGTAAGCAAACTCCGGTTTTAATCCTTCCTAAATTGCTCCTGGATGCAGAACCTAATTATCTAGGATGTTCGTAGTGAGGACTAAAGTCCTCAATTTTTATGAGGACTAAAGTCCTCACTACGAACCAATTTTATTGTGGTGGTTCGAGGGAATATGATATGAAGTGACGAAGGAGTGCGATCGCCAACTATTCTTCCTTCTTCCTGATGACTGATGACTAATATAGCCTTTCTCAAAAAGATGAGGTATAACTGACAGCTTATATAACCGCTTAAACCAAGAGGGCCCAAGCCCAACAACGTCCGCGAATCTTTGTGAGAACCGCTATAACCAATAACCAACAACCAATAACCAATAACCAATAACCAATAACCAACAACCAACAACCAATAACCAATAACCAATAACCAATAACCAATAACCAATAACTAATGACTTATGCTATGGCTTTTTGGGGTTAACTGTTCGAGGAATTTCGATCGCAAATCTCGAACCTTTTTTTAGTTGACTTTCGACCGTAATTGTGCTGTTCATTATCTTGACTAACGAGGCACTAATCGCTAGTCCTAAACCGGTGCCTGGATATGGGCGGGTTGTGCTTTGGTCGGCTTGATGGAATTTGTCGAAAATGTGGGGCAGATCTGTTTTAGAAATGCCGATTCCTGTATCCCGAACGGTGATAATTAGCCGATCGCCCTCTAATTCCCCTACCTCAATGCAAATGCAGCCCTGATGAGTGAATTTAACCGCGTTGGAAATCAGATTCACCAAAACTTGCCGCAGCCGCAACTTGTCATTAACGATACACCGATCCTGCAAGCCCACGCAGACGGACATTGCCAGATTCTTTTCGGTGGCTTGATTTCCAAATTCCAGAGCCACATCCATTACTAAATGCCCTAAATCAAATTCTTCAATTTCTAATTCGGTGCGACCGCTCTCGATTTTGGAGAGGTCGAGGATATCGTCCAGCAGGACTAGCAGGTTTTTGCCGTTATTTAAAATTCGCCCCACCATATCTATTTGCTGCGCGCTCAGCAGTTGTTTGTGCTGGCGCAGCAGCAATTGGGAAAAGCCGATAATCGAATTCATGGGAGTTAGCAATTCGTGGGACATGCTGGCCAAAAATTGCGATTTTAACTTTGCTGCTTCTAGCAGTTGCAATTTTTGCTGTTGAATGCGCCGACCCTGATTTTCCAGTTCTTGTTGTTGGCGAATTAGCAGCTCGTTTTGCAAGTCTAAAAGCTGTTCCTGCTTTTTTAATTTTTCGATCGCCCGCGTGCTGTTAATCGCGATCGCAGCTTGTCTTCCCATCACCGCCAGCAGTTGCACAGATCCGCTGTCAATAGCCGTCCTGTCTTTCCCGTTACCGATCGCCAAAACGCCCAAACGCCCGCTTTCCCGCGACTCGATCGCCGCAGCACAGGCCGCCGCCGCCACTCCTGGGCACGACTCAGAGCGCCACAGTTGAGACTCTCCCGTCGCAAACGCCCTCAGCAGCAGCTTGTCTTGCACGTGCAGGGTTTTGCCTTTCTCAAAGTTTGTCGCACCCCCGACAGCGCTGAGTTTGAGCCCGCTGGAATCGCACTCCGGGAGCGCAACCAGGCAAAATTCAGCTCCGGCGATCGCCTCCACAGTCGCGTCCGCGATCGCTTGTAACAATTCCGACAAGTTACCTGCGCGCTGGCTCAACAGATTTGTAAACCGCTCGATCGCCTGCAAATTCGCCCCAGCATCCATTAGTATTGGGTATTCGGGCAATTTTTCTGCTTTTAAGTTAGCGGACGATCGGGCGATCGGGCGCAAAAATTCGACTTCTGATTCTGGTTCGGCTTGAGTTTGTGCGATCGGGTGCATATCTGTGTAGGTTCCCACCCATTCCATAACTTCCTGACTGTGTGGGTTGGCGGGCGATCCTCTAGCCAGGTTCCAGCGGTAAGTCCCCTCTCGCGTCCGCAGCCGAAATTTGATTTCGTAACTTGGTGGCCGCTCCCCACCCGTGCCCGATGGCGTTGGGTTCCACCCGTGGCGCGCCAACAGACGGGGGCGGTCTTCTGGGTGGACGCACGCCAGATACCCGAAACCCAAAGCTGCTGATGCTGGTACTCCCGTGTACTCTTCCCACGGCTGACCTAAATAAGTCGTCCAGCCGCCGGTATTAGCTTTCCAAACTATGTGAGGAATGGCCGACCACAGGCGATCGTCCACAGTTTCGCGATCGCAAACTTGCTGTAGGGGGGATGGTATTTCAGATACTTTGTGTAATATTTCCGCCTCAGAAAACTCCGAGCGAAAAGAGTTGTTGCCGTGGTAGTGAGTCATAACTGGTTTTATAAATAAGCATTCAACTTTAGCCATAACACCAGATCGAGGCTCGTGCTGCTAGCTTTATTGATTTGACGTACAATGTGCATCAAAAGTTTTTATACCTTAAATTTATCCAGGTAGTGGTATCTTTACCTCTATCAAGGGGCGGACAATGAGATAATTCAGTTACAATGTTTAAACATTGAGAGCTTACCTGTCCCGATCTCGCTTTCCCCGCGCCGCAAAATAATTTAAAAATTTACTTGCAATCTTGGCGGCTGCATGAGTATCCTGGAAAAAGATGTGCGGGCTGTCAAACCCTAAATCAGGACACATTCTCAAATTTACTCAGCTTGGCTGAGTCACTTGACGATATTTTAAAAGTTTAGCGGACTATTGGAAGAAAGATGAGTAAAATTCGCGTTGCTTTAATAGAAGACCACGACCTGACAAGAGTCGGCATCCGCACAGCTTTACAACAGCGTGACACCATCGAAGTTGTCGGGGATGCAGCTAACGCTACAGACGGATTGAAACTGCTTCAGTCTACCAAACCTGATGTGGCAATTGTAGACATCGGTTTGCCAGATTTTGACGGCATTGAACTGACACAAAAATTCAAAAAATCGATAGCAGCCGACTCCGATCCGGATACCAAAGTTTTGATTCTGACTTTTCAGGACAACGAAGAAGAAGTTCTGGCAGCTTTTGCCGCCGGAGCTGACTCTTACTGCATGAAAGATATCAGCTTCGATCAGTTGTTGGATGTAGTAAAAGTAACCCATGAAGGTAACTCTTGGATCGATCCGGCGATAGCTCGCATCGTTCTGAAACAAGCTCGCACTAAGGAGTCTGCTCCGGAAGAACCCAAGCCTGAGGGTAAAAGAGTCACAATTAAGGCTGCCGAACCCGAGTTCAGTCACATCATTGAAACCTACCCGTTAACCGAGCGGGAGTTAGAAGTTTTGGAACTGATCGTGCAGGGTTACAGCAATGCTGCTATCGCCGAAAAGCTGTACATTACTGTCGGTACAGTCAAGACTCACGTCCGCAATATTCTGAACAAGCTGTGCGCTGACGATCGCACTCAGGCGGCCGTTCTCGCCCTGCGTTCGGGCTTGGTTGGATAAAGCCTCACCAGCAGGCAAAAGCAAGTTAAAAGTAAGGTGCGCGGGCGCACCTTACGCATTAATTTTAGGATGCGTACTTGGCACCGGCTGACTAATTGTTGGCGCTTATCTAGGGTGTTCTTCGGCGCACTTTACTGCCGAAGATATAGACTTCAATCTCAGCATCGCCAGCCGCATAATCTGATGTCTTAAAAGCTATATTTAAGTCCGCATCTATCCTGGTGCAGATATTTACAATCATCTTTTGATCGGTAAATCTACCTTAAGATAGATGCCAAATAATTCTCAACTTACTAATACTTATGGTTGAGAAATAGAAAGTTAGATAAAATTCCGAATCGCACTGTCGGTATGGCGCGATGTCACTTCATAAAATGCGTAGGCTCGGCTAGATACTCATACTTTTAGGAATAGTTAAGCACTTACAGAAATTATATCCGCAGAGTGATGCCAGAGTTCGCTTCAATTTGCGAGATTAAAACTATCTACTGCTACTGAAAAATCTTAAAAAGAGGCATTATGAGCGCTCCAATTGAATTTCAGTTATTTGCTCCCTACAACAAAGGAGCTGCCTTGATGGGGTCTTTTTCTAATTGGGAAGAAATTCCGATGGCAAAGGACGAAGAAGGTTATTTCCGCACGCGAGTTGAGTTGGAGGATGGCGTTTATCAATACAAATTTCGCGTGCAGTCCAAAAGCTGGTTTCTGGAGGCAGATCAGTGGGTAGATGTGGTAGATCCCTACGCGACTGATATCGACGATCCCACTCAAAACGGCGTGGTTAGAATCAAAGATGGCGATCGCATCGTGGATACCTACGTGTGGCAGCACGATGACAAACCGCTACCTGCCGATCGAGAATTAGTAATTTACGAAATGCACGTTGCCGACTTTTCCGGCGGCGAAGCCGATCCCCTCGCCCGCGGCAAGTACGAGCACGTCGTCGAAAAACTCGATTATCTAGTCGAACTCGGCGTTAACGCGATCGAACTCATGCCCCTCAAAGAATACCCAGGCGACTACAGTTGGGGCTACAACCCGCGCTACTTCTTCGCTGCCGAGTCCAGCTACGGCACCACCGAACAACTCAAAAACCTGATAGACGAGTGTCACGGGCGCGGGATTCGCGTCATCATCGACGGGATTTACAACCACTCCGAATCATCCAGCCCCCTCACCCAAATCGATCACGATTATTGGTACCACCACGCCCCCCGCGATCCAGGCAACAATTGGGGCCCAGAATTCAACTACGAATTTTACGACGAAAACTTAGGAACTTACCCGGCGCGCAAATTCATTGGCGATACAGTCCGCTATTGGGTTCAAGAATACCATCTCGACGGCATTCGTTTCGACGCCGCACGACAAATTGCCAACTACGATTTCATGCACTGGATAGTTCAAGAAGCCAAAAATGCTGCCGGCCCGAAACCGTTTTACACCGTTGCTGAATACATTCCCGAAACTCCCAGCATCACAAATCTAGAGGGCCCGATGGATGGCTGCTGGCACGATAGTTTCTATCACTGCATTGTCGAACATATCTGCGGCGATACCTTTGATTTAGAACGGCTCAAAGATGCGATCGACTGCAAGCGCCAAGGTTTCTTGGGTGCGACAAATGTAGTCAATTATTTGAGCAATCACGATCGCGATCGCGTATTCTCAGAATTGGGCGATCGCGGAATTTTGGATGAACCAGCATTCAAGCGGGCGAAGTTGGGTTCTGTGTTGTTAATGACAGCAGTTGGCGTACCGCTGATTTGGATGGGCGAAGAATTTGGCGAATACAAAGCCAAAACAATCGAGCAAGCAAAAATTGACTGGACGCTGCTGGGAAATGACATGAATAAAGGTTTGTGGGAATACTACAAAGGCTTGATTCACCTACGCAAAAACAACCAAGCACTTTACACCGAAAACATCGACTTTTTCCACGAAGACCCCGACTCGAAAGTGTTTGCTTACACTCGCTGGAACGATGAAGGTTCGAGAGTTGTAGTAGTTGCGAATCTGTCGGAAAATTATCTAGCGGGTTACAGCGTTCCCCACTTCCCAGCAAACGGAACTTGGCACGAATGGACGGGCAATTATGATGTGGAATCTGGCGATGACAATATTACGATTGACTTGCCGGAATACGAAGCCAAAGTGTTTGTTTGGCAGTAATCTGTCTTGTCATATCCGCTCTCAGAGCGATCGGTTAGGTACGTTGTTGGGCTTCAGCCCTCTGATTATATATATGCAATAGCGCTTAGGTACGTTGTTGGGCTTCAGCCCTCTGATTATATATATGCAAGAGCGCTGAAGCGCAACTACGTACCTTTATTTAATTTTACTGCGCTCTTATTCTATATATGAAAGAGCGCTGAAGCGCAACTACGTACCTTTATTTAAAGTTACTGCGCTCTTATTCTATATATGCAAGAGCGCTGAAGCGCAACTACGTACCTTTATTTAAAGTTACTGCGCTCTTATTATATATATGAAAGAGCGCCCAAGCGCAACAACGTACCTTTATTTAGGGTTACTTGCTAGGAATTTTATTTTTTACACGCACCCTAGCAGTATTTCTCGTTGTCAATGTAAACTACATATTTTACTCGGTTGATTTTCTAGATACAATTGGGTTGCAGCCGCCGCCGGTATGGGTTTGCTAAAGAAGTAACCCTGACCCATATCGCATTGAAGCGATTGCAAAAATGCCAACTGTTCTGCTGTTTCCACTCCCTCGGCAATCACCCGTAGATTCAAGCCCTGTCCCAGAGCGATCGCCACTTTCACAATCGTAGCACCGCTGTTGCAGTTGAGCAAATCTGCCACGAAGGATTTATCTATTTTTAAATTATTCAGTGGAAAGTTTTTCAGAGACCACAGCGAAGAATAACCTGTGCCAAAATCGTCCAGAGAAATTTGAATGCCCATTTGCTGCAACTGCTGCAATACCGACACCGTAAAATTTACATCTGTCATGGCAACTGTCTCGGTAATTTCTATTTCTAAATACTCGGGATTTAACTCGGTTTCTGACAAGATTTTAGCAATGGTTTCTACCGTGTTAGCTTGTAGAAACTGACGGGCTGATAAATTCACAGCTACCCGTACCGGCGGCAATCCCAATAACTGCCACTCTCGATTTTGCAAGCAAGCTGTCCGCAGCACCCATTCGTCAATTTGGCAGATTAATCCTGTTTCCTCAGCTAGGGGAATAAATCGATCGGGAGAAATCAAACCGCGTTCGGGATGCTGCCAGCGAATCAAAGCTTCCATGCCGACTATTTGGCAAGTATTTAAGTTTATTTGCGGTTGATAGTGCAGCACAAACTCTGATTGTTTCAAAGCTTTGTAAAGCTGATTTTCTAAGTTAAGTTCTTCAGAGACTTGATTGCCGATCGCCCGCGTGTAAAAATGATAATTGTTCCGACCTTTCTGTTTAGCTTTGTACATCGCAGCATCAGCATTTTTCAGTAAGGTTTCTGCATCTTCTCCGTCATAAGGAGCCAAAGCAATTCCCAAACTAGCCTTAGTATAAAGTTCCCGACCGTCAAAATCAAAAGGAGTGCTTAAACTCTGGATTATTCGCTGGCAAACCTTAGTTGCGTCCTCTGGGCTGTTGATATTGTACAGCAGTAAAGTAAATTCATCCCCGCCCCAACGGGCGATCGAATCCCCGAGGCGCAAACAGTTAGTCAAACGCCGAGATACACCTTGCAGCAACTGGTCGCCCACTGGGTGGCCGAGAGTATCGTTAACATTTTTAAATCTGTCTAAATCTAGAAATATCACCGCCAACATTTCTGCATTCTGGTGAGCGTTAGCTAAAGCTAAAGACAGCCTTTCATTAAACAGCAATCTATTCGCTAAACCTGTTAATGGGTCGTGCGAAGCTTGATGTCGCATCATTGCCTCGACGCGCCTCTGCATGGCAGCCATGTACAGGTGAGTTCCTAATGATTTTGCTAGCTTCTGTTCCTCGCTGCTCCATTTTTGAGCTTCGCCGGTTTTGATTTCTTTCCAAGCTGCAAAGGACTGTCGGGGTCGATCGCTCCGGGCGTCGGAACTGCAACGGCCAGCCCACAAAATTTCGGTTTCTACGGCTGCGCGAAAAATGGTGAGACAGCCGATGCACTGTTGGCGGTATTGCAGCGGTACTGCCAAAAATGACCGAATGTCAGCTTCGAGAAAATTTGCAGATAAAGATTTGACTTGAGGTTCTTGAGAAATATCGGAAATCGCGTACAAGTGCGGGACGATTAAATTAGAAATATTTGTATCAATTGAACTGTAATGCTCGGAATATAGATTTTGAAAAATGCCTAATTGGCTGGTACTGTCGGCAGTTTTTGGTTGCTCGTCTTGGTTTGCCCACCCCATGATCTGCTGCCAAAACTCGGTGAGTTCGAGATTGGTGTCTGGAGGCTGCACGCCGCAGGTATAAAGTTTAGCCGGCCGATCGCCAAATTCGGCGGCAATGTACAAGCGTCCTCCCGAACCGTGCAAATGCTTGACAGTTTGTTCGAGAACTGCTTGCCGAATTTCGTTTAGTTCCAGAGGAGAGTGCAGCAAACTGCTAATTTGGTTGACAACGGCTTCGTCGTGCGCTTGCTGTCGGGCTTGAGTGAGGAGAAAAGATTGGGCGATCGCAATTGAAAGCTGATCCACAAGCAACTGTACTATGTTCAATTCTCGATCGCTAAACCGTTTGGGTTGACTGTGGTGACAGGCCAGCAGCCCCCAAAGTTGATTTTGATGTACGATCGGCACCGTCAGAGAAGAACGCGCCCCCATAGCCTCCAGATATTCTGCGTGACAGGGGTCTACAGGACAATAGCGAATATCTTCAACTGCTAAAGTTTGGCCGGTTTCGGGACAATCTAAGCGATTAATTATTTTATGCTGCAATCCCACATCTACAATCACTCGCTGCCGCGCTTTGACAAACATTTCGCGCGCACTAGGCGGAATGTCGCCCGCAGGAAAGCGCAAACCCAGCAGAGATGGCACATTTTCGCCGTTGATGGCCTCGGCAATCACCTCGCCGCTACCGTCTGCATCAAAGCGATAAACTTTTACCCGATCGCTTCCTAAAAAGCTGCGGATTTCTCGCGCCGTTGTCGTCAAAATCTCTTGCAGTTCTAAAGAGTTGCGGATGCGATTGGTAATTCGATTGAGTAAAATCTCTTGTTTTAAATTCGCTCTTGACGTTTGTCTAACTCTTCTGCGGGCCATCCCTTTTAATCTCCAGGGCAATTGACAGCATTTTTGCGAGCCACCTTGTTAACTCGCCCTGTTTTATAGACTACAACACTTTCGCTCAGTCTGTGGGATTGACGCAACCAGAGAGCCAGAAACCCAGTTTTTATGAATATTTCTGGTTTTTCCACAAATTTTCGGTAGGAACCGGGTTTCTTAACAGACTTTTATGCGGACTAAAGTCCGAACGATCAAACCAATCTAGAAAGCGGGTCGATCGCACAAGCTTCTGACTGAGAGTGCAGAATGCTGGAAGAGTAAACCCGGTTGCTCAGTATTTATACTGGGAAATATCCCGTTAAGCCGACTCCCAAATTTCCCGAATTCTCTCCGGCAAAAAGCTCGCTATTTCCTGAATTCGCTCCTGGGACAACTCATCCTTCGTTGCCGAAAATACACCCGCGATCGCAGTTTCCGATTTTACTCCCGAAGGAAGTGAGCCTTCTAGTTCGACCCTCCGTACAAACAAATTGGCATCGATGCCCAAAGGTGCAGGCCCGCGCAAAGGCTCACGCACCCGGCTTAGCAATCGTACCAGCGGATTCGTATCTTTCCAGAGGTCAGCTATTTCTGTTTGGAGGGTTTTGTCGTCCGTAGGTAAAACTTCTTTGTGCAGTTCGGCTTCCACGCGATCGCTGGCTTCTGTTGTCATCAAATCGGGCGGGCGGGCTTTCAACCAATTCTTTCTGGTAAGTTAAGTCGTCTCTGATTGCAATTGTCATCAACATCTCCTAGGTTAATATCTGGTAAACAGTCAGTAAAAAATGATATTTTTACGGGTTTAAGTAGCGATAATTACTACTTAAAAACATTGAAATCTAAACCGGAGAAATAAGTATCTCAGCAGGTGGAAGTTGTTAAATTTATGTGCCTCATCTAATCTTTCTTTAGGTATATACACGGAGGATATCAGTAGTGTAATGTTGAGAGAATTCTCAAAAACTGCGGCCACTCTTCAAAGCAAAAATTAAGCTAGGATAGTTTATTAGCAAGCTTTTTCCTAGTAATCGCCTCTTGTTGTCAAAGCTGACGCAACCTTAGGGCGTAAGTTGGCAATTTGCCCGGGGATCGGTAAAATTATGGAGATACTGTGGGAGCGCTCGACTGGTGCAGTCTTTGCCAGAACTCGCAGCGATATTGTACAATCTGGCTAGACTGAAGACTGGCCATCTGAGAGCTACAAATACGAGCCAATCTGTTTCAAGTGCCGGAGCGCCACTTGAAGAATGCCTCGGGTAAAACTTTTACGATCGTTTTTCGATCTGGATTTATGAACTACCCTACGTGGAATCAGCATTTGGAATCTTCTTTAAATATGGGTCACCTGGCGGTTGACAAGCGTCCTCTCGTATTGGCTGTAGACGACAATCACGATAACTTAGAGCTGCTGACGCAAATACTCGATTTATTCGGCTGCGAGTGCGTAGGAGCCATGGACGGCTACAGTGCTCTTTCGACAGCAGTCTCGCGCTCTCCCGACTTAATCGTACTCGATATTTGTCTGCCCGATATAGACGGTATAGAATTAGTAAAGCGGATCAGAGAAAACCCGGATCTCAGACATATTCCGATCGTGGCCGTCACAGCACTAGCAAAAACAGAAGACCGCGATCGGATTCTCGAAGCAGGCTGCGTTGCATATCTTTCTAAACCTTTCAACATCAAGGATTTAGAACAAATTATCCGCCACCATCTCAACCATCAGCCGATTCTCGTGGAGTTTTAGACTTAGAACTCGAATCGCGAACTTGAGGTGCAGACTCCAAAATTGCGATCGTTCCGGCGCGGCCCGTCTCCAAAGTCGCATCGCTGAGCAAATCAGTCACGGCCACACCCAAAACCTCTTTGATTAAGTCTTTCAGTGCCACTTCCAGAACTGACTCTAATTGCGATCGCACCTGGGAAGCCAAATCTTCCTGACCGTTCTGAGCCAGCAGTTTTTCTGGTTGAGTAATCGCATTTTCGATTACAATGATTAATTTGTTATCCAAAAGATTGCAGAGCGCCTGACTCGTTTGCTGTCCCAGCAGAGAGCGATACAAAGCTTGAATACCCTGGGCCAGACTGCGTTCTAACTTTCCGCGAGTAGGTACTAAATTTTCCCCGGTCATATTTTTTATGTATAGCAAGATCGCTAAAAAAAATACTTAATAGTTAACAGTTCATACCAATTTTTATGAGGCTGCATAGAATCTGATCCCCCCTAACCCCCCTTAATAAGGGGGGGACTGGAATCTTCTCAAAGTCCCCCTTCTTAAGGGGGATTTAGGGGGATCGGAATATGTGCAACTTCACATTAAATTGGTATCACAGTTAACAGTTCACTTGTTAACCGTTAACTGTTCCCAACAACCGTCGCCCTAGCCAACGGGAGCATCTCAGTTTTGCAAAAAGCATTTTTTTTATTATAGTGCGAGCGTCCCCGCTCGCGTATTCTACAACTCGCGAGCGGGGACGCTCGCACTATAAATACCAAACTGAGATGCTCCCCTAGCCGACAGTAACTTGATTGGTTTCCACCCCAGTTGCACCCTTAACCCTTTTAGCAATTGTCACCAACTTGGTGACAATTTCCTGACTGGGAACCGTACCTTTGAGAACCACCGTAGTACCGTGTTGAGCAACATAAACAGTCTCAATGTCCGCCACATCAGGATTTGCATCGAAAGCCTGAGCCACCCGTTTAGCTAAACCGCTTTGATCGTATTCTCCATTCAATCCCATGCGTTCCGGCGGGATTGTCTGAGTCGCCCTAGCAGCAGGTTGAGTTTGAACTTGAGCTTGAGATGGAGCTACAGGTGCTTGGTAAGCAGGAGCTTCCACATTTTCTTGATTTTCCAGTTTTTCTAAACCAAACAGTCTTTTTAGCCAGCCCACAGAAGTTACCCTCTCAAAATGTTTTTGTTAATTGACATTTGGCACGGCGCCGTACAATTCTTATACTCAATACCAGGAATTGCGATCGCCATTCAGGACGCAGACACCGAGTTGTTACGGCCATCAGGCTCGGTACAAAAACTCGGTCGAGCGAGTTGTATGTGCCAGTCATAAATACAATTTAATCTTCTACAACTTCATCAAACCTCTGCCTGGGGACATAAATTTTTCTCATCTCAAAGAAATACATGAGCCGACCATTCCGGGAAATCAAACTTAAAGTCTTCTTCCCCAACTTCTACAATTTTGTTGTACATCCACTCGTGCCAAGTTCCGGTATCGGGAAAGTTAGGAATACAGTAAGTAGATAGATAAGTGTCCGAAAAATTGGTCACCACTACTATTCGCGAACCCTCATCGCTCCAGCGATAGTAAGCGAGCACTTTAGCTTCGGTATTTTGGTGGATGAATTCAATGTTTTGGGTGTAAAGTGCCGGAACATTTGTCCACAATCGAATCAGGTGTTTGTAGTATTCCAACAAATCATGATTCTGCTGATTGTTCAACAAAGACCATTGCAAGTTATTCGGCTGGCTGGGGGTTTGGCGAGTGGATTGTCCGAACTCTTCGCCCATCCACAGCATCGGTATTCCTACTGCTGTGACTAGCAAAACTGCTGCCAATTTAGCGCGTTTAAAATATGAGCAGTGCTGTCAATCTCAGTAGCGTAGGGGTCATTAACTTTTACCCATTCGTCGGTTTCAAAACAAGGACTCTGCGACTGCACTCGGAACTTGTATTGATAAATACCGTCTGCGAGCTGAATTTTAGTGTGGAAATAACCTCTATCATCTTTTTCTAAGGGAATTTCTTCCCATTTAGAAAAAGAGCCGAACACTGTAGCTGCTTTGTTGTTGGGAGCGAAGAGTTTGAATTGAATTGCAGCGGCCATGAATACCTTTTACGCAGAACTTATAACTGTGATTAGTATTCATTTTTACAATTTTGCCAATCTGTCGCCATCGTTCTTAAGAGTTAAATCGTAACTCGAATGTTGTCATGAGTTCCGCGCGCACCCTAGAGCGTGGTTTGATTATCATCATAAAAATTAGGTACGTTGTTGGGCTTCAGCCCTCTTTAGATCTATGAAAGAGGGCTGAAGCGCAACTACATACCTGTATTTATCGCTACAAAAATTAGGTACGTAGTTGGGCTTCAGCCCTCTTTATCCATACGTCTCAAGAGCGCTGAAGCGCAACTACGTACCTTTATCTCTTGCGATCGTAAAACCACCCGTTTGGAAAGGGGATTAGGGGGATCGGGGGCGTAATTGAGTCAAGTGCAGCACAAGCAAAGCACCCCGAACCCTGAATGAAATCAAAATTGTAGCTAAAGTAACTAAAACTTATCGATCGCTGTTTATGAAAATTAATTTAACTTTTGATAAGTAGATAAATCGCCTTCAAAGATTAATATTTGTAACTAAAGGAACATTTTTTAGCTGACAGAGCTAATACCGTAGAAAGATGTCATTTTAGGCGGAAAGAGCGAGGATGAGCTTGTAGTTATCAAGTAAGGGAAACCAGAAAGATAAATACTTTATTCAACTGGATTCTCGGGCGATCGCCTTTAAGTCGAGTTTGAGCGGATAAGAGCAATGATTATTTTTGCTTATACCTTGGTAGCACTTGTTTTTTAGTCAAAGACTGGGAAACTTTGCAGAACCAAAATCAGCTTAAACGACTGCTGCTACCTCAGTAATTGGTAATCGGTGAAAATTTCATCCGTCCCTGTTACCTGTTAGATCTTCCGAGCAGCGGCTAAGATGGCTCTAAAAGTTTAATTTGGGATGTTGACGAATTACCGTTACTGTAAAAACTCTGGAGTGTTAAAAATGCTAAAACAAATGTGTTGGTTGCCCAGATTGGGAGGCAATGGAGAAAAGATATTGCACCTGCGTACCGAAGCTCGTCAAGCGTGGCGGCCTTATACTGCTTTTCCGCAGTTCGCGGTTTCGGACTACATGGAGCCAGGGGGTTCTAAGGGATGGGCAACTTTTCAGAAGCTGATAACTCAAGGGTGGAATTTAGTATCTACTGAAGATGGGCAGCAGTCATTTTTTGACGAACAAAAAAGTGCTTAAAAAAGCAGAAACGGCAGTAATAAAAGAAGAGCATTTTGCCTCTTCTTTTTATTAGTGTCTTGGACGAAGTATCAGGTTGTTTTTACCTTGAGTTCGTGTCCGGTCGATTACCATCACAAAAAGGTTTGTAGTGCGGACTTAAGTCCGTAAAAATCTACGGACTTAAGTCCGCACGCGCGAACAAAAAGGTTTGTAGTGCGGACTTAAGTCCGCTTTCCGGAGGCGGACTTAAGTCCGCACTACAAACGAGTCTGATTGCGGTTAATAGATCGGACACGATATGATACTTCGTTCAAACAGCAAGGTGCGATCGATCGCACCCTAGATAATTTTGAGATTTTTGCACAGTTGCAAGCAAGTTGCCCGATCGCCCGAGTCTGACTATGCTACCGTTGCTACCCTATCGAGCATCGGCTGGCGAGTTTTCAAATTAAATCGATATCCGTGGGGGAGGATGTGCAACTTGGCCCCGCAAAGCGCCAAAGCCTCATCCTTCAACAGTCCATCCATATTGTCGTGGAGTTTTTCCGACTCGTCGATGACAGTTACAGCCCCTTCGCCAATGACTTCAACCACGTCACCGCTGACTAAAATAGCTGTATTTTCGTCAATCCCAAATCCCAAGACTGCTGGTTGCAACAAGAGTGCAGCAACTAAGCGTCCCAGACGGCCTCGCTGGGCGAAATGCTGATCGATGACAATTCCTGGCAGGAAACCCATTCCCGGGCCCATTGCTACCACGTCAACGCGAGGATTTGTCTCGGAGTCTCCTTCAATAATCATCATGTCTGGCATCATCGCCGCGCCTGCACTGGTGCCGCCAACGATCGCCCCTTCGGAGTAGCGTTTGTGCATAGCTGCGTCGAGTTTGGTATCTTTCAAGCAGCTAATAATCCGCGCTTGCTCCCCGCCGGTAAAGAATATGCCAGTCGCTTGTTCGATCGCTTCTAAATAATCTGGATTGTCAGCATCTTCGGCTTTCTGGGTATCAACCACTCGCACATCTTCAGCGCCCAGCCGTTCAAACACTCTGATGTAATTATCTCCGACTTCTCCCGGGAGGCTTGTCGCAGCCGTCATCACTACAATGCGGGCTTTAGTGCCTCCAGCGCACCGCAAGAATTCCCGCAGAATTTTGCAATCCCCGTCTTTGTCTTCGGCGCCGCCAATAATTAGCAACTTTCCCTGATTTTCGCTGCCAGCCATACGATCTGCACTCTTAATGAATTGTATTTCAGTGACGTACCCGACTCTGATGCTTCGCATACAGAAGCGGGCTTCCCGTTTCATCCGCCGTTGCCGTTGCTCCCACAAGGAGAACACTGGTCTTACACAGCGTCCACAGGTTTGGATCACTTGTGTGTCCCTTACTGGCAGACTGCATACACAGCCTCCGGGCAGACTCCCTGCGCCCCAAGGAGTTTAATTGTTTTCTGTCCTTGCCGTATGGCTTGCTCATGGCTTCCAGTGACGGTTCGGCTTCCCTAGCGACAATCTTGCTGTGGCAAGCATATGACTGCTACTTAATCCTGTCTGTTCGAGAGGCTAGGCAGGTCAGCGACCTCGCGAGTAGTATATCAGTTTTTCTCGCTTCGTATCCGCTCAATAAATCGGGGTAAATCGCTCAATGATGAGCGTCAAGCATCGCAAAATCGTTCCAAAAGCAGTAGTCTACCCCGAGTTATTGAGCGGATACAGTTTTTCTCGCTTCGTTTGTAGGAGATTGGCAATTCTTCATCGTGCCCAATCCCTTGCTCAAATGCGTTTCGCATCGGTCAAGGGCACAATTCATCATTGCCTTGGCTCTCATCCCGACGCTCATGGCAACGCAATAGAGCGCGGGGCTTCCCGCCGAGGAGCTAAAACATAACTTTTTTGTGTCCTAAAACTGCCAAAAGGTAGAGATCGATACAGAACAAACCTCTGATTTTGATAAGTCTGGGAGGCACGCAACTCAAGCGTTCCGGTTATTTCACTCGAATCCCGGGCTTTCAACAGTTGACAGTTGACAGTTGACAGTTGACAGTTGAAAAGCGAACTCTACCTAAAAGTCTGAGTATTGGAGTAATGAATAGTCTGATTTTAATTTTTCCCTCAAAGGGTTCCGGCTTTCAACCAATTCTTTCTGGTAAGGCGATTTTTGATAAAAAAACTAACCCCTCCTCACACCATGGAGGAGGGGTCAAAAAATGAGTTTACATTACAGGACTTACGCGCGACGGGTCATCAACCCGATTTCTGACTGGAGACTTGACCCATAAACCTTTTATTTTTCGTATCAACCGGGTCGATCGGCGCTTTTAGATTAGTTCGATCGCGAGTTAGTGCGATCGCTCGATCAAATTGCTCAATACTGTACGCGCTCGTTCCAAAGGCAGGTGTCGGGGTTTGCCGTTCCAGACAATCTGATATTCGTTGCTGTGTTGACCGTCACCGTACCCAGAAATCAGCTTCAAGTGAAATGCTTCCTCAGCTAATTGATGAACTTGATCCCTGAGAGCAGTTTGTGCAATCTTCATAATTCTCTGCCTCTTAAATCCTTTTTCACAGTCATAGCCAATTTTAATTGGCTGTGTACCTCTCAAAAGTTATAGCTTTTTTTCATTAGTGATTGATAATTTAGTGATTAGTCATTTAGTCATTAGTCATTAGTATTCGTAATGGGGAATTGGTAATTGGGAATTGGTAATTGGGTAATTCTCCCCCTCTTCGTCTCTATCTTCCTCTCCCTCTCTCTCCCCCTCTCCCTCTCTTTCTTCCTCTCCCATTCTCTCCCTCTCTCTGCAATATAGTGGCGATCGCACCCCATGAGGTATGCCAGATTCTGCGAATGTCAGGATTTGTAAACGGTGGCGTCTGTACCTCCAAAAACCCGATCGAGCCTATATAGCGGTTATCAGAAAGATGAGGTATGTTGTTGGGATGCGAGCCCTATACGTCTAAGCGGTTATACCAGCTCTCAGACGTACCTCATCTTTTTGAGAAAGGCTATATGCGCGAGCGATTACCGATTACCGATTAGCGGACATACCTCATCTGTCTGAGACTCTACAATATATATGCCCGCAGGTAGTATCGAATGCGCCGACAAGAGAGCTAGTGTGATAAGTTAGCTCAAAGGAGGTTAAAAAATGCTGCAAGAAAAAAATACCGAGACAGCCCGGGTTAATGCTCGAAAAACCGATGTTTTTGATATTTTCAACTTCAAACATTACATCGGGCCAAACCCTTATTTAGAAACAGCGGCTTTAGTTTTCGATTTGGCGGTGACGGATGCGATCGCACCACAGCCGATCGCACATTACCATGAAATTATTGGCGATCGCTACCCGCAACTGTTGCACGAAAGCTTCACGAACCACGCTCAACTGTTCGGCCGCACCGCCTCAGAAGTAGCAAAACTCGATATGGGTTTGCACTTCCAACACTGGAACGTCAAACCATTTTCTGGGTTTAGCAGAATCAGCATAGAAGCAATTCACGCCCGCAGCGCCAGAGCCGTAGTTTACGCTGTTTGGGATTGGTTTGAAGCGATCGATCAAAATCAAGATTTCCCGTTAGCAGCACAAATCGGCGCCCTGCAAAATATGTTCCGCCAGTCTGTTTACGGAGGCCCGACAGTTTATTCATTAATGCGATCGGCATCCCAAAAAGGCATTCCCACATTTTATTTGTGGGATGAAGGATTGATGCAATACGGTTACGGTAAAAAACTGGTGCGCGGCTCTGCCACAACTTTTGATTCCGACAGTCATTTAGACTCAGATTTTACCACGCGCAAAGATGATTGTAAAGCTTTTCTTGCTACCTTAGGATTTCCAGTTCCTAAAGGCGATATCGTCTCCACAGAAAACGGAGCTTTGGGAGTTGCGAGAGAAATTGGCTACCCAGTTGCTATTAAACCAGTAGTCGGTCATAAAGGAATTGGCGTCACCGCAGATGTGGGAGATGCAGAGGAATTGCAGGCGGCTTTTAAAAGAGCAGTTAACGCAATTCCCGAAACCTCGCCCGTGCGAGTTATTGTGGAAAACAGCATCAAAGGAGCGGATTTTAGGCTGCTGTGCGTTGACGGCAAGTTTGTTTCTGCAACTGAACGCCGGCCCGCTTGGGTAAGAGGAGACGGCGACTCAACTATTCGGGAATTGATCCGCCGCGAAAACCGCAAACCAGAACGCTTGGACACGCCAACTTCGGCGATGAGCAAAATTCAGTCCGACGAAGCGATGGAAATGTATCTAGAAGAACAAGGGCTGTCATTGGATAGTGTCGTAGAGGGCGATCGCACTGTATCTCTGCGGAAAGTAGCCAATCTTTCCGCAGGTGGCGTCAGCATCGATGCTACTCGCACCATTCACCCGGATAACATTGTTTTAGCTCAAGATATCGCCCTGCATTTTCGGTTAACTTGTTTGGGGATTGATGTTGTCACAGAAACTCTCGCCAAATCTTGGAAAACTGGGAATTTTGGGATTATCGAAATCAATGCCGCGCCGGGAATTTTTATGCACCTCAACCCGGCTGTCGGAGAAGGGGTTGATGTGCCTTCACATATTATTGATACTTTCTTTGATTCTGGAAAATCAGCCAGAATTCCGATTATTACGTTCAACCGAATTTCGGTACACGAACTGCAAGAAACAATCGACCACATTTTGTTGCAACATCCTGATTGGACAATCGGTGCTGTTTGTCGCTCTGGACTTTTTGTCAACCGTTCTGAAAAGGTTTTGCATAAAAATTACAATCTTAATGTGCAAACTTTGCTGCGGAATCCTAAGCTCGATTTGTTGATTGCTGAATATCCCGAAAATGTTTTGGAAGCTGAGGGAATGTTTTATCAGGGCAGTAATATGGTGGTGCTGGACAATCCGGGGGAAACAGAGATGATTTTGCTCAGGGAAAGCACTGATGATGATACTGTGGTGGTGCGGGAAGGCAATAGTATTTCTATCCGCCGCCAAGGTTTGATCGAACAGTACAGTCTGGAGGATGGGGAACCGTTTACTCGGGTGTATTTGAAGGAAATTGGGACTATTTTGTAAGGTGCAAATTGCTACTTGAGTAAGGTGTGGGTTGCAGACAATTAAATCAACACAAAGGTGCGAATTGTTACTCGCACAAAGTAATAAGTGCACCTTCGTGTTGACGGTTAAGTGCAAATTGCTATTTAGGCAAGGTGTGTAGCGCCCACTCAAATTTAAAAATCAAGTGCGAATTGCTACTTGTGTAAGGTGCATTCGGCGCACTATACTGAGGTAAGGTAATTATCATCTTGTCGTTACCAAACTAATATTTTCGCAGAAACCGACTTTATGAAGATAAATTCATATTTGTGCGATCTTAAGTTTTGAGACAATCTTGTTTCTGCGCTGTCGATCGTGTTATCAAGGAAACTGGGTTGAAAACCCAGTCCTTCTAGGATGGCTTTAATTATAAATCTTTGTTGCACTTGCGAGCCAATCTTGTACTGAAAGATATAGGATAACGTGGGAGGTCAAACCATGCTAGTTTTTGAGTTTAAAGCCTACGGGAAATCAAGTCAGTTCACGGCAGTAGATGAAGCAATTCGTACAGCTCAATTTGTTCGCAATAGCTGTTTGCGCTATTGGATGGACAATAGAAAAATAGATAAGTACGACTTAAACAAATATTGTGCGGTACTGGCGAGTGAATTTCCGTTTGCCGACGAACTTAACTCTCAAGCAAGACAAGCCAGTGCTGAAAGAGCATGGTATGCTATCTCCCGATTCTATGATAACTGCAAAAAAGGGATTCCCGGTAAAAAAGGATATCCGCAATTCCAGAAAGATTGTCGCTCAGTTGAGTATAAATTAACTGGATGGAAACTGGCCCAAGATCGGAAGTCGATTAAGTTTATCGACAAAAAAGGAATTGGCAAGCTCAAACTCAAAGGAACACG
Organism: Microcoleus sp. CAWBG27; assembly: GCF_020883145.1. Taxonomy (NCBI): domain Bacteria; kingdom Bacillati; phylum Cyanobacteriota; class Cyanophyceae; order Oscillatoriales; family Microcoleaceae; genus Microcoleus; species Microcoleus sp. CAWBG27. The sequence goes on along the minus strand of NZ_JAHREU010000007.1, from coordinate 31,515 downwards.
GGACTTACACTTCTACCAAATTAACCAAATTAAACGGGTGAGATTGGTGAAACGGGCTTCGGGCGTATATGTTCAGTTTTGTGTTGATGTTGACCGAAAAGAAAACATAGTAGAACCGAATGGTAATAACATCGGCTTAGACGTTGGGTTGAAGGAATATTATACCGATTCCAATGGGGTAATGGTTGAAAACCCCAAGTTCCTCCGAAAAGGTGAAAAAGTTCTTAAGCGTTGTCAACGTCGAACATCAAGAAAACTAAAAGGTTCAAAGAACAGAGGCAAAGCCAGACAGGTGTTAGGAAAACGCCACCTCAAAATAAGTAGGCAACGTAAAGATCATGCAATCAAACTTGCACGGTGCGTAGTTCAATCTAACGATTTGATAGCTTACGTAGGCGCTTCGCCGTGCCGAAGGCAGATTTGAGAATTAAAAATATGGCAAAAAATCACTGTTTGGCTAAGTCGATTAATGATGCTTCTTGGTATCAGTTTCGTGTCTGGCTTGAATATTTTGGCAAAGTATTTGAGAAAGTAACAGTTGCGGTAAATCCGCAATATACCAGCCAAGAATGCTCTAGTTGTGGTACAATTGTCAAGAAAACACTATCTACTAGAACTCACGTTTGTCAGTGTGGTTGTAGCTTAGATAGGGATTTCAATGCAGCTAGAAATATCCTAAGTCGAGGATTGGCTACCGTAGGGCATACGGGAAGCTTTGCATTAAATGCAAGCAACGCTTTGGGAGATGAGTCCTCTACTGCAAGCTGGAGAAATCCTGCATCAGCAAGTCATGTCGTAGATCAAAGAATCCCCACGCCTTCAGGCTGGGGAGTGTCAACAAGGAAATTCAGAACTATTTAAACGAATCGCACTCCGGTGCCAAAAACTCTGGAAATATGAATGTTGCGAGCAATTGGTTTAATTTAGTAACGAAAAGTTTACAGTCGTATCGCCGCTACATTCCAGCAGCGTTGACTCTTTGCACGGGTGCCGGCTTGTCATTGATAGCGGCTGCCGTTGTCTGGAATTGGGAAAATCAGCGGATGGCAGCAGAATTTCATCAGCAAGCCGATCGCCTGAATGCGACATTACAGCAAAGCATCAACAAAAACTTAGATTTTCTGTACTCAATTCAAGCATTCTACAGCGCATCTGCTGAAGTTAGCAGAGAAGATTTGAGGGAATTCGTTCAACCGGCACTGTCCCGAAATGCTGCCGTCTTTTCTGTAAACTGGGTTTTGCGCGTCCCGGCTGCGGACAAAGCAGCTTACGAACAGACAATTCGAGCCGAAGGTTTTCGGGCATTTCAAATCTACGAGCGAGATGCTGACAAAAAGCCTGTGCCAGTAAAAGCGCGATCGGAATATTTTCCTGTCACGTACAGAGAAGCCCTGGAAGCAGATACAAAATCACTGGGTTTCGATCTGGCTTCCAATCCCGAACGCAAAGCAGCTTTAGAGAAGTCGGTGAATACCGGGAAAATAGCTGCTTCGGGGAAGATTCAATTAATCAAGAACGATCGACCTGGAGTGCAACTATTTCTGCCAGTACCTGGCCGCGCAAGTTCTCCAGATAACTCGGCAAACAGCCGCGAAAACCTCAGGGGAGTGATTTCAGGTGTGTTTCAGATTACCAATATGGTCAATTTTTATTTAGAATCGCTGAATTTAGATCACATAAATTTTTATCTCTATGACAATTCAGCTACAGGGAAAGAACGCTTTCTGATGCGGTACGACTCGCAAACCAAGCAGTTTATAGATAATGCAGAACTAGAACATCCAGAGTTAACTAATCTCCGGCAACCTATCTGTGAAAATAAGAGTGCTTGCACTCGCACATTTAACATAGCAGACCGCCAGTGGATGCTGCTAGTTTTGCCGGGAAAGGGGTACGATAGTCTGAGCGCCCATGAGGGTTCGCTGGCAATTGGCGCGATCGGGCTTTTGATGAGTGGCAGCTTGACGGCTTACCTGTTGATGTCTCTAGGACGTACAGCCAAAGTAGAACACCAAGTGCGCGATCGTACAATTCAACTAAAAGAGCGCACCGCTGAACTAGAAACGGCACTGACAAATTTACAGTCAGCGCAATTAAAACTAATCCAAACTGAAAAAATGTCCAGCTTGGGGCAGTTGGTGGCTGGAGTGGCTCACGAAATTAACAATCCTGTCTGCTTTATTTCTGGCAACCTGAGCCATACAGGCGAATATACTCAAAACTTGCTGGAACTTGTGAAAATATACCAGCAGCAATATCCCAACCCAACGCCAGAAGTACAAGGAAAACTACAAGAGATCGATTTGGAATTCATTAGTGAAGACTTGCCTAAACTCCTAAAATCGATGAATGTAGGAGCCGAACGCATCCGCCAGATTGTGCTTTCTCTACGAAATTTTTCGCGTTTGGATGAAGCTGAAATGAAGTCGGTCGATCTTCACGAAGGCCTTGACAGTACCTTGATGATTTTGGACGGTAGGCTGAAAGCTAACGGTGATTTTCCCGGCATTAAAATTATCAAAGAATACGGCAAATTGCCCTTGGTGGAGTGCTGGGCAGGACAATTAAATCAGGTATTCATGAATATTTTAAGCAATGCCATTGATGTTTTGTATGACGGCGAAAAAAATAAACATTTAATCGCAAAATTTTCCTCAGAGTCGCCTTTTTTACCTACCATTGTGATTCGCACTGAACTTTTAAGTTATAATTGTGCGTGCGTGCGGATCGCGGACAATGGAGCGGGCATGACGGAGAAGGTAAAACAACGTTTGTTTGAGCCGTTTTTTACTACCAAGCCTGTAGGCAAAGGTACCGGATTGGGATTGTCGATTAGCTATCAAATAGTGGAAAAACATCAAGGTTCGCTCAGGTGCGTATCGGCTCCGGGAGAGGGAACTGAATTCTGGATTGAGGTACCCGTGCGGCAACAGCCCGAGCAATCAGTTGCTAATATTTCATCAGCGGTACGCGTCAGTTGACAGTTGACAGTTGACAGTTGACAGTTATATGGCGGTGCCAAGAGTGCGGGCCCTCTTAGGAATGAGAATTAAATAACTTACAATTTTTATTGTTATTGTGGGATGGGCGGGAGAACCCGTTCTTTCTAGACGGGCGGGACGCCCATCCCACAAATATGTATAAATTATTTAATTTGCGATCCTTAATTGACAGTTGACAGTTTAAACAATACCGATGCAACCGGAAACGATATTATTAGCAAGCACATCCTAATTTACATTTAAGTATTACCCAAAACCAATATCTGGGATTTTACCCGCGACAATTTATCATTGTACTAAGGCCTGATTACCAATTACTAATTACGATGTCTTTACAATTTATTAGCATTCCGCCAACCACCGATCGCAAACCAGTCGCTTTAATTGTCGCTTTGCACGGATGGGGTGCTAATGCTCGGGATTTGACTGCGTTAGCACCGGCGTTTAATTTGCCGGATTATCAGTTTGTGTTTCCCGACGCCCCGTTTCCCCATCCTCAGGTAATGGGTGGCAAAATGTGGTATGACCTAGCAAACAAAGATGCTGAGGGATTGGTAGAAAGCAGGGAATTGCTGAAGGAATTATTGCTGTCTTTGGAAAGCAGCACGGGCGTGCCTTTGTCTCGCACGATTTTAGGTGGCTTTTCTCAAGGCGGGGCGATGACTCTGGATGTGGGCTTGACTTTGCCCCTAGCGGGTTTAATTTGTTTGAGCGGTTATTTGCATTCGTCGATTTCACCAGTTGCTGGGATTGCTTTGCCACCTGTTTCGATCGTGCACGGTACTCAGGATACTATTGTGCCCGTTAGTGCGGCGGTGCGATCGCGCGAGAGTTTGACTGCTTGGGGAGCACCGGTGCAGTATCGAGAATTTAACATGGGACACGAGATTATCCCGGAAGTTGTAGATGTAATGCGAAGTTTTGTTGTAGAAACTGTGTCTAAATCTGATTAAAGGCTTAGGATATAGTATGGCGGAAGTCTCGGGCAGGGGAAAAAAATGAAAACTTTAACCAAAGCATCGCGCGATATTGCTGTACTTACTTCTGAGGACGTGGCAGAATTGGCTGTCCGTTTGGAAGTTGACGATTATACAGATCCTTTTGAGGGATTGAATGATTGGCATTTGTTGCGATCGCTTGCCTTTCAGCGGCCGGAGATGGTTGAACCCTATCTCCACCTTCTGGATATGGAAGCCTACGACGAAGCATAGGCTTAAAAATCTAGCTCAAAGTTTCGACGGAATTGAGGAAGAAGTTAGCAGCATATTTTGTTGCGGATTGAACAGATGAGTTATGGATTTTTGTCTGTTTTCATCTCAACTTCTTTCTTGATTCTTTTTTGTGAGAATATGAAACAAGGTTTGTAGTGAGGACTTTAGTCCTTTCATGGATGCGGACTTTAGTCCTCACTACTAACCAATCTTATCAGGTTTGTAGTGAGGACTTTAGTCCTTTCATGGATGCGGACTTTAGTCCTCACTACTAACCAATCTTATCAGGTTAGTAGTGAGGACTTTAGTCCTTTCATGGATGCGGACTTTAGTCCTCACTACTAACCAATCTTATCAGGTTTGTAGTGAGGACTTTAGTCCTTCATGGATGCGGACTAAAGTCCTCACTACTAACCAATCTTAAATCCAAATAATATTATAAGTAAGTCGTATTTTATCTAAAATATAAAATCCTATGGTGAAAGGTAGACGAATTTTAATCGGCGTTAGTGGCGGGATTGCGGCTTACAAAGTTTGTGAAGTAGTTTCAACTTTAGCAAAAGCTGGATCTGAAGTTAAAGTGATTCTGACTGATGCAGCCGGGGAGTTTGTCACGCCTTTGACTTTTGCTACTCTTTCCCGCCATCCTGCTTTTACTGACAAGGATTTTTGGCAAGCAAATCACGGCCGCCCGCTGCACATTCAACTGGGAGAATGGGCGGAAGTTTTTGCGATCGCTCCCCTGACTGCTAATACTTTGGCTAAGCTGGCGGGGGGTTTTGCTGATAATTTGCTGACTAATACTGTTTTAGCTTCTACTTGCCCAATTTTGCTGGCGCCGGCGATGAATACTGATATGTGGGAACAGCCTGCGGTGCAGCGGAATTGGCGGGAAGTGTTGAGTTATCGGCGCTATCATGCGGCGAATCCGGGGGCGGGAATGCTGGCGTGCGATCGCGCGGGTGTCGGTAGAATGGCTGAACCTCATGAGATTTTGCCTCATATTGAGTCGCTGTTGTATGCTAAGGGCGATCGAGATTTAGCCGGTAAGCGGGTGTTAATCAGCGCGGGAGGAACCCGAGAACACCTCGATCCGGTGCGGTTTATCGGCAATCCTTCCACCGGCAAAATGGGGATTGCTTTGGCGCAAGCTGCACTGCATCGTGGCGCGGCTGTGACGCTGGTACACAGCATAACTGGGGAATTGCCGCTGTCTGGTGTACGGGCGATCGCAGTTACCAGCGCCGAAGAAATGCGGCAGGCGATGCTAGAATGCTTTCACGATGCCGATTTGACGGTGATGGCGGCGGCGGTTGCGGATGTCAAACCAGTCGATCGCAGTAATGAGAAATTGCCAAAGCGATCGCTCCCCAATTCTTTACCGTTAGCACCCGTAGCCGATATTGTGGCAGAGTTGGGGAACTTGAAGCAGCCGCACCAAAAACTCATCGGCTTTGCAGCACAAACTGGAGATATTGTCAAGCCTGCGGTGGAGAAATTGCGGGCTAAGAAGCTGGATGTAATTGCCGCAAACCCGATCGATCAAATAGGTGCAGGTTTCGGCAGCAATACCAATCAAGCAATATTAATTAATGCCGCCGGCAAACAAGTAGAAATCGCACTTTGCAGCAAGCTAGAAATGGCTCACCGACTGTTAGATTTTGTAATGGATACGTAGGGGCGGGTTCACCAATAATATTTAATACCCGCAAACAATTTATATAAACCCGCCCCACACAACAGATAACCTACATTAACCTTTACTTCGATGGAAATGAAGCTGCAATCTGCTATAAATTTGCTGGTTCCGGGCATAATTCTGATTCTACAAAAGTCGTTGATTCCGACTCGGCCGGCAACTCAATATTTGCGATCGTAATTTCTAGTTTAAATCCCAACGCTTCGAGCAATTCTACCAAACTGTAAATTTCCGAACCGCCACTTTCAGTCAGCATCCGATCGAGTTTTTCGTGAAGTTCTTTTGCTGACTCCGAAAGAGCATTCATCCTGATTCTAGCCTCAATCACATTTCTGATGGCATTTCTCAGGAGTGCGGGTTCAGGGTCTTTTTCTTCCAAAATAGCCCAGATATAGGCAGCAGCTTCTTCCGGCTCTTTGAGAGATTCAATTAGGTACTCGCGGTAGCTATGACTTGTCGGTGCTTTCACGTTTTTCATAATCTTCCCAGTATACTATAGCTTGTCGAATGTCTTGTTCTTGAGTGCTTTTATCTCCGGCTACTAGGATGACTACAATTGTCAACCCAACTTGTCCGAAGTAGACGCGGTAGCCCGGCCCATAATTAATTCTGAGTTCAAAAACTCCTTCTCCTACTGACTTGACATCTCCGAGATTGCCTTGTTGAACTCGGTCAAGCCTAGACTTGATTCTAGCTTTGATATTCCGATCGCGCACGGAATCAAGCCACTCGTCGAAAGGAAATTTGCCATCTGATGTACCGTAACTTGTAATTTCCCTGGGTTGTACTTCCATAATTTTATCTTAATTCTTGGCCAATTTCTATCATAAACGCGATCGCCACCGCCTTCCCCAAGCAAATCATACTTAAGACAGAGGCATTCGATCGCCTTTTAGGTAAACCTTGTGCAGGAAAGAAACTTTGATTAAAACAGGGAATTGTGAATGAACTTAAGAGCGATCGCACAAACCAATCTACTATTCGGCAGCTTGATAATTAGTCTCGGATTGCAAACACTTCCAGCCGCAGCCGCAGTCACCGACGCCCAAGTTTCCGCCCTCGTAGAAGCCCTGCGACAAGCCGCGCCGCCGCAAACCGCAAATGACGGAATGTACAGTCAGTGGCAAGTTTTACCGAATAATATTTCCCGTTGGGCAAAATTCTGTACCAAACAAGATTTAACACCGCAACAATTTGAAGCCGACACCACAAAAGCCAAAACAATTGTTACCTGTATCGTGGGCGATTTGCTGCGCGACGAATACAAAGCTAGCAGCAACAATGAATTAACCGCTATCCGCCGCGCCGCTTGCTGGTGGATGACAGGAGAATCCGCAGCTTGCAAAAGCGGCGCCACTGCCACTTATGCGGATAAAGTCGTCAGCGTTTACCAGCAGCAGCGGGCTAAAAAGTAACGTTTGTGCTGGCGGAATTTAGATTTTTTTGACCGCAGATGGACGCAGATGGTTTTGTGCTGATGGACAGATTAGAGCAATTTGATATCAAATTCAATTATCCTATAAGCGCCAAAGATTCTTGAGAACATTAATCTGCTCTTTCTGTCGTCGAGCGATTACTTCTGGCGTCCATTCCTGTTCCCGCAGCACTTGAGTAGTAAGTGCAAAGGGTGAAACACCTGTTTTAGTGGTGAAATACTTCTGTTTTTTCACATCAAAATCATAATTTTGTGCCAGAGTGTTTTTCGCACAAGATAGTAAAACTAAGTTGCCAAGACGATGTACATATTGAGCGTGCTCTTGCTGATTAGCAAACCACTTCATCCACTCACTATTAGCACCTGGATTTTGGGGAAGTACGTGCTCGACAGTAATGTTGGAGAAGTTGTAAGATGCTTCGCCTTCTGACAGAGCAGCATCTAAGCGCACCAAAACATAACGACGAATTTTTGGCATTAGGTAAAGGTCACTATCGAGGACTCTAAGGATATTGTTTGACTCTTCAGGAGTAAACTGAAGCGGTGAATAGGAATTGAATAAATCTTCCTCTTGCTCAATAGCAGTAAGCAATCTACTGTAACGTTCTATGCGCTCATTAATATTGGCGCGGACAATCATTAAACCTGTGGCAAGGCGGTCTAAATCTATAAAGAAACGCACCAAATTATCGGGGTTATGACGGTTACGGTTGCGAGATAGGTAGAGAATGGCAGGTGGTACCCAGTCAAAATTATCAATTTTGTTTAACCATTTAAATAGTTGATTAATTTCCTCTGCACGCGCCTCGCTTTCATAGGTTGAGTTGTAAATGTCCGAAAAAGCCTTAGCATAAGGAACTAAAATTTCATCAATGAATTGCTGAGGCCCAGCCGCAGGATTGATGTTTTCTTGAAACTCTTTAAGCAATACTCCGGACAGTTTTAGATCTAATCGAGTATGTCAAACCCTTGATGGCTATAGGGATGAGTATTTTTTCAATCTTTAGGTCTAGCCCTGAGTTTCAAAAAAACATTAAAAATGCCAGGGCTTGCACTGCAACGCTTACAGAGCCGTTAAAAAACTGTCCGAAGTATTGTTTAAGGATACTCTTGCTAAGTTTTTTCTTTTCCTTAATCATGCGAATATGAGAAAACAAATCTTTGAATAACTCGCGTCCCAGATTCTCCTCGGTATCTTCCCACTTTTTAGTATATTTTTCTTGTTGGCTTTCCGGTATTTTTCCGATAATGTCGGCTTTCAAGATATCAGTTATGGAGAGATCCAATCCCCTGTTATTCAACACAGAAAATATCCGATACGCCGAGTCAAAGTCAGGCGTAGAAACCACTACTAAGTAGCACTGGGTAATGATGAACTGGGCAAGACGTATATGCTGGGATTCGGCGAGAGTCTGCAAACGTTGCAAGAATAAATGTGCATTTTCTTTAATAAGCTTCTGACTATCCATCAGCTCAGCAGTGTTTAATTCTTGGAGCTTGTTAATACCACCTTCATTTTGAATATATGTCTTGAAAAAGTCTGCATCTCGCTCGCGCAAAGTCAGACGGTAACGATTAGAGATATTCGCGATTAAGCTGCCTTTTTGGTATAGATAAGTGGTCAAGTCATTGGCGTGTTCTGTTGGCAATGATGCCCTGAGAGCAGCTAGTAGTATGGTGAGAGTCGTTAGACGTTGCTGACCATCTACAATTTCAGCGGCTGGCTGCTCCGATTTGATCAAAACAATACTGCCTAGAAAGTAGGGGTTGAGTTCATCAATCGTCTCATTACCATCTCCCAAGAATGTTAGCAGGTCTTCCAGCAGTTCCCCAGCTTCCTCCTTTGTCCAAGCATAGGGACGCTGGTAGAGGGGAATGGTGAACATAAAGTCATCGCTAAAGATTTTTTTAATCGGATGTTGTTCACCCTTGATGCTGACACGGTTCATGCTTGGTTCCTCTGTTAGGTGTGCTTGGTAATTGCTTCCCGAAAGTCAATTTTCCCTATTGCTAGAATACCATGCTCAAGCTTGGAAAGGCGAACTCTCAACTTAGCCTGTGCAGGCTGGTTCCATTCGTCGCGCCGCAGATGTCAATCTGCGGCTGAATCACCCATTTTCTGCCTGACTTCTCATCAACTTTTGCACGCTACCCAACGCCCGATTTAATTCGTAACTCTTTCTTTCCGAATTTTGCAAAAAAGCCTGCTGTTCTTCCTCAATCATCAACACATCTTGCCGCACCAAACCATCTAATAACTTTTGAGCAGCACCAAAACAACTATCTTTGATAAACTTGCGAAACCACACAGGCAATTTGTGCAGCCGCCAAAACGCATTTAATGAGGTAAAATGAATTAAATAAGCGCGAGTTGCTGTCTCGCTTACCGGGCAAACCAAGCAGTAAATCTTAAAGTCGCTTCCCAATGTTGAAACCCAGTGCGGGTAAACATAACTCACATCAAGCGGTTCCGGGTGCAGTCGGCGCAGAGACTTAAAAAATAACTGGGAAATTGACCAAATTTTATCTATTTTGTAATAACTTTGTGCTTGATAGCGAGCTGTTACTTGATGCTCGTCTTCTGCCAAAGTATCTAATACTGGATTTGCCCAAGCTTGCCAATCATCGTGCAAGTGTCCGTGGTACATATCCATCAAGTTTTCAATTAAAAATGAATAGTGCGCCTGACAGTCGATGACTGATACTGTGGCAATATAATTGAGATCTTCCCACTCGGGCAAATCCAATAAATCTATTTTTTCGGATTGGGTTTCGTCGCCGGGAAACAGCCAGATAAAACCGTTTTGCTCCTTGACTGGATAGGAGCGAATTTTGCAGTTAGGTAGCTTTTGGTTTTCTGCTAAATAATCGACTTCCGCGCATTCTCCGCTTGCATTTAAACGCCATCCGTGGTAGGCGCATTCGATTAAATCGCCTTTAACTTTGCCGTGGCTGAGTTTAACTTGTCGGTGCGGGCACCTATCTTCTAAAGCGTTGATTTTGCCTGCACTGTCGCGGAAAAGCACGATCGCCCGATGCCACAAGATCGCAGCTAGGGGCTGACTCTGTACCTCTGTGCTGCGGGCGACTGCATACCATTGCTCCAAATTAATGCCCAACTCGCGGATGTGAGTTTTTTGTATCCTTGCAGATACCGATTCGATCGCATTATTTTGCATTACAAATTTTCCCAAATTACGCCCATAGAACAACCCAATCTTACAAAATAACAGCCGGGAAAGCAACGACCGTAAATTCTTTTAAATCTCCCTTCTGACAAATACCTGTCGCTCGCTAAATGCTTCAACCAGCTTGGCGACAATCTAAATTTCAACAATCTTGAAGCATCGCGAAATCCGTATTTAGAACAATCGGGAATAAAATTTCTGATTGCACCTATGATGTAGCCGAGGGTGGCTGGTGTTTCGACTTCCGAGACATTATCTAAAAAGACAATTTTACCCTGGCGGTTTAACAAGTTCTTAATGCCTGAGAGGGCGACGGGTAGGTTGGGTAGGTGGTGAAAAGTGGCGGCACTAACTATTAAATCAAATTGGCGATCGAACGCTAATTGACTGGCATCCATTTGGATGTATTCGATATTGGGGGCTGAGCGTTTTTGACTAGCAATAGCCAGCATTTTTGCTGATAAATCTACCGCCACTACACGCTCGTAATACTTAGCTAATTCCCAAGCCAGAATGCCAGAACCGCAGCCAATATCTAATGCTGTACCTTTGTTGGAAGACAGATTTTTAGTAAAAAAATCGTTCTGGCTTTCCAAGGTAGCAGCGAAATCGTATTCTGTTGCAAAATCATCAAACGTTACAGATTTATTGGGAATTTTCCAGTTACTCTTCAGCATCTATTCTTGCTTTATACTCATTCAACATTTTACCCGCAGATGCACCCAAAGCCACGCGGATGTTTTTTTTCCCAAGCTCTGACTTTTCTCCTCAGCGAAACCACACCCACAAACCGTAACTCATCTGAATTGCTAGTAATATTACCAACAAACTCAGGAGAGCGATCGCTCCTAATCCTCCGAAAAGACCTACAATTAGTGTCACAACCGCCGCAGCTAACTTTAAGGCAGGACTCCATATCGGGTGAGCGGGTTCGTCCTCATCTCGGCGCAAAGTGGTTTCCAGGAGAGCAATCACAGCCAAAGAAATCGCTAAAGAACCGCAAATTAAGCACTGCACGTTCAAAGGGAGCACTGTTGCTTTCGAGGCAATCATATTGTTGATTCCCGCCGCCGTTGCTGTCACCGACATTACCAACGGCATATGCAAATATCCCCAAGTAAATACCCAACCAGTTGCAGGTTTTGGAGGCCTGCGAGCGACAAAATCAAAGTATATCCACCAGATACCGAAAGTTAGCGTCATTCCCAGAATTCCAGTGATGGCATCGGCAAAATCAAAGTGTTCTTTGGCGGCCAATCCTTGAACTACGCTGACTACGGCTTCCCCCAAAACGATAATCATAAATAGTCCGTATCTTTCGGGAAGTCTGGAACTGCTAAATTGGGGCAGTTTTGCTTGGTGTTTGACGGTAAATATCGGGGTATTGATATCGATAAATAACCCAATTACCCACAAGATAAAACGTGTTGGGGGAGGTACGAAAACGGATAAGATAAAAAAGGCGATCGAAATACTAGAACCCATGACAAACCGTTTCGCAGTCGGGCGGAAACTCGGTTCGTGGTAGCCTGCCCGCCACCAGAGAACAGTTACAATCGATCGCGCAAATACGTAAGATAAGGCAAAACCCACAGAGGTTTCTCCTAAACCGTGGTGGGAAAATACCGCCAATCCCGCTACAGACAAAATTAGGAGAAATGTAAACAAGCGATTTTCAATTCCTTCTGTCTCAAACCGCTCGTTATAGTAAGTTGCACCGATCCAAACCCACCATGCGGGCAAGAATAGCAATGTGTATTTGCCCGCGCCTGCCCAAGAAACATCGATCGCCAAATTGTGCGACAATTCGGCAATAACTACTACGAATACCAGGTCAAAAAACAGTTCCAGCCAGCTAACTTTCCGGTGCAAGTGCTGTTCTTCGTCGGTGCGGATTTGCGGTTTTTGCCACCAGATTCTTTTAGCCATAAACCAATGTTTTGTGTGCTAATTTTACTCGAAATAAAATAAAAAGGTTCGTAGTGAGGACTTTAGTCCTTCTATGGATGCGGACTAAAGTCCTCACTACGAACAGTTTTTGTTAAGGTTCGTAGTGAGGACTTTAGTCCTTCTATGGATGCGGACTAAAGTCCTAACTACGAACCAGTTTTTGTTAAGGTTCGTAGTGAGGACTTTAGTCCTTCTATGGATGCGGACTAAAGTCCTAACTACGAACCAGTTTTTGTTAAGGTTCGTAGTGAGGACTTTAGTCCTTCTTTTCCTGAGGACTA
>NZ_JAHREU010000007.1:0-18649 GCF_020883145.1 Microcoleus sp. CAWBG27 | reverse complement strand
CGTAGTGAGGACTTTAGTCCTTCTATGGATGCGGACTAAAGTCCTAACTACGAACCAGTTTTTGTTAAGGTTCGTAGTGAGGACTTTAGTCCTTCTTTTCCTGAGGACTAAAGTCCTCACTACGAACCAGTTTTTGTTAAGGTTCGTAGTGAGGACTTTAGTCCTTCTTTTCCTGAGGACTAAAGTCCTCACTACGAACCAGTTTTTGTTAAGGTTCGTAGTGAGGACTTCAGTCCTTCTATGGATGCGGACTAAAGTCCTCACTACGAACAGTTTTTGTTAAGGTTCGTAGTGAGGACTTTAGTCCTTCTTTTCCTGAGGACTAAAGTCCTCACTACGAACCAGTTTTTGTTAAGGTTCGTAGTGAGGACTTCAGTCCTTCTATGGATGCGGACTAAAGTCCTCACTACGAACAGTTTTTGTTAAGGTTCGTAGTGAGGACTTTAGTCCTTCTTCTCCTGAGGACTAAAGTCCTAACTACGAACCAGTTTTTGTTAAGGTTCGTAGTGAGGACTTTAGTCCTTCTTTTCCTGAGGACTAAAGTCCTAACTACGAACCAGTTTTTGTTAAGGTTCGTAGTGAGGACTTTAGTCCTTCTTTTCCTGAGGACTAAAGTCCTAACTACGAACCAGTTTTTGTTCGTGCGGACACGATTGAAAATCCGCCCCGCTGCAAATCCTAGATTTTCAGCACGCCTTCGGGATTCACCGTCAAGAGCGATCGCCTCTGCAAACCCTCCTGGTATAAAATAGCATTAGCTGCCAACAAACCGCTGCTCACCGCCCTTTCCATTAAACCGCAAGGAAAAGGCATTTTTACCCAATCTCCCGCAAACAACAGATTGGGAACAGCGCAGCAAGTCTCCGGCCTTTCCGCATAACTACCGGGCGGATAGCCCGAGAAATTCTTTTGATTTACTAACTCCCGGTGCAGCAGAGTTGCTGCTTTTAATTCCGGTACAATTTCATACAATTCTTGCTCAAAAGTAGCCAGCAAAACTTCCTGGTTGGGGAATTCCTTCTCCTTGTAACAATAAGCGTGCAATTCCACTATACTGCCGCCAGTTTTCTGATGCCACTCGATGAACTGATCCTGAATTTTATGGTAAAGTGTGATGCTATCAGTCAGTTTGTAGCCCGAGAGCGAACTGAAATTGCTGTGCTCCCAGGGAAAATCGCGATCGAACCAAAAACGGCCAACCGCAAACGGATCTGCTATTTTCAATTCCTCAATTCGGCTGTGCACCTGCGGATTCACCTCACCGCTGGCCAAACTAAACAAATGCTGCATCCCCGGAACATCCGCCGCAAATACATAATAATCAGCCTTCAATGTTTCCCCCACATTCTGCGGTTGCGACTTATTCAAAGCTGCGGCTAACTGTATCTCATCGGATTTTTTCTCCACTACTTTAAAGCGAGGCAAATCCCGCTGAGCAGGCCCGCTCACAACTCGCCCATCAGCATCAAAAACTGCCCCGTGACAAGGACAGTGAAATTGACCGTCATTTTGTTTCTGAACCGTGCAGCCTTGGTGAGTACAGCTCAGAGAAATTGCCTCTTTTCCTCCAGGTGCGGCGGCAAACACGCTGTCGCCAGCGCCGAAATATTCCGTAGAGTTGCTGTCAGTTAATAGCGTATTTCGCTTCACCCAAAAAGGTACTTTACTTTGCACTTCTCCCGACTGATAAGTCAAAGAATCAATCTGACCGTTTTGCCAGTGAATTCCACTAACTGCGACATCTGTCAATACTTTGCCACCTTTACTTTCAATGGATCTGGCAATCGGCTGCACTAAAGAAGTGCCCATATCTTGCCGCGTGCCGTTGAAGGCCAAACCTTCGGGATTTCCGAAAAAGTAAAAGTGGAAGAATTGCATTAATTCCCCCACGCTCAATTCGTCGGGAGCGTTGAGGCTGGACTTGGCAAAAGGCAGAAAATACAAGTCGTAAAGTCCGCGCGGGAATTCACCTTTTACCCAGTCGGCAACTGATATGTTGTCGAGGCGAGCAAAACTTTGTTGAGTTTGAAAACCGCCGATTTCCCGAAAAACTTGCCAGTGAGCGGGTTTTGTTAGATTGATTCCCCACTTGAGCCGGTTGGGAGAAGATATCCCCAAATCAACTATATTCCAGGGGAAAGCTGAATGGTTTGGACGGAAAACTTCTGGTTTGTATTTGCCGTCTCGAAACACAACGGCGTAGGATTCTAAAGATACAAAGTTATCGGTAATTTCTAGTTCTTTGACCACACTTTTGAGGTTGTAGTATTGGGGGAAAAAACCGTGAAAACCGTGTTCCATCATAAAGGTTTCGTTCCCGACTTTTATCGGCCAACTAGCAATTTTACCGCCGAGTTGGGGCGATTTGTCCAACAGCGTCACGGCGAAACCCCGCTGACTCAGTTCGTAAGCACAGGCGAGCCCTGCTAAGCCTGCACCGACAACTGCAACGGTTTTGGGTTTATTCAGCATTCGTGGCAAGTCAAGAGTATCTTGCACGAAAACGGCGGGTTCGGGCTTGGACAATCGAGAGTAGCCCAGCAGCCCGCCTGCGGCACCGACTCCGAGGAATTTGAGGGCGGTTCGTCGAGAAACTGGTGGAGATAGCGGTGGATTGGTTGATTCACTCATAAAGCTGGTGCAAACAAATAGGTCGTCCGATTTTCGATTTCAGGTTTTAGATTTTAGAGGCGATTGGCTAATGTTTCCGGGGACTTGTACCTAAAAACATCTCAAATCGGCGGTTGTCTCTAAAATTCTTCTGCGATGGGATATGTGCTATCAGCCATACATCATAAGACCTAAGACACGATACTGGCAGAAATACTCAGACACATTACTGAGATGTAGTGAGTCGATCGCGCGATCGCAAATTAATCTATCTCAGGTATGATGTTTCCAGGGCTATTGTAAAGTAATGTTACGCCCGCTACACCCAAACCCAACCGTACAATCTATCACCTAAAATTCATAGACTTAAACCAGTGACAGTTAAACTATTGTTGAAATTGCGCCGCCGAGAGTTTCTGAAAGCTTTCTCACTTGGCTTAGCCGCCCCTTTTTTGTATAACAGCGCAGCACATTCTCAAGATTATTCAAATATCGCAAAAAGTGCTATCGGCACCAATCTCACAGCCCGAGAAAACCAAAAATCCGGAACCCCAGACTGGGAGTTAGAAAATCCTGCTACGAAGCGAGAAATCGAAGGTTACGCCTCTCTGACCAGCGTCAATCTCGGCGGCGAAATTAAGTTATTTGTTAACACTAAAGAACCGAATTATAGCATAGAAATATTCCGCACCGGATGGTATAATGGACTCGGCGGTCGCCGGATGAATGACCCAATTGTGCGGAAGGGAATCAAACAGCCTCCGCCGAGAGAAGATGAAGCATCGGGACTGATAGAATGCGATTGGAAAGACCCGTATATTTTGCAAATTCCCGATCGCCCTTCGGACTGGACGAGCGGCATTTATTTAGCGAAACTCACCGCCAGTATCAGCGGGAAACAAAGTTATATTATCTTTGTAGTGCGGGATGACGATCGCAAATCCGACATTTTATTTCAATCCAGCGTTACCACTTTCCAAGCGTACAACAATTGGGGCTACAAATCCCTTTACCGCTGGAACAGCGTGGCAAAACAGGCTTACAAGGTTTCGTTTAATCGGCCCTACGCCATGAGTCCCAACCGCAAAGCAGCTTACGGCGTAGGTGCGGGGGAATTTCTGACAAATTTTCAGCCAAAAAGGAGAACTTCAAACGCTGGTTGGGAATACAATATGGTCAGGTGGCTGGAAAAAGAAGGCTACGATGTTACCTATGCCACCAACATTGACACGCATTTTAACTCCCGGTTGCTGTTGTCTCACAAAGCATTTTTGTCCGTCGGTCACGACGAATACTGGTCGCGAGATATGCGGGAAAATATAGAAGCAGCTAGAGATGAAGGCGTCAGCATCGGATTTTTTGGTTCCAATATTTGCTATTGGCAGATCCGCCTAGAACCCAGCCGAATTACTGGGGAAGTAAACCGAACTGTGGTTGCTTATAAAGAAATGGCAGATTTAGACCCTATGGGCGCATTACCAAAAGAATTAGGCGCCGTTAATTCGATAGTAGAAATAGCTAATATTGGGGAATTAAACTCTGGAATAGAGCAACCAGATAGCCTTGAAATAGCAACAAAGTACAATAAATCTCCAGCACTTCATTCTTTAGTAACAACTCGTTGGAGAGATCGCTCTATCGGAAGTCCAGAAGATGCTTTGATAGGTGTTATGTATGAGACATTTCAAGTTAACTCTGATATTGCGATCGATAAAAATGCCCCGGATTGGCTGCTGGAAAAAACTCAGTTAAAACAGGGCGACAAGTTACCGGGACTGTTGGGTTATGAAGTCGATCGAATGTTTGGCAATGCCCCGAAAAATATAGTTCGGGTCGGGCATTCTCCATACCCTCACGGCGGCGGGACTCGCTATGCTGACATGACGGTTTATACAGCAGATTCGGGGGCGAAAGTATTCGCGACTGGTTCGATGCAGTGGGCGTGGGGATTAGACGATTACAATGCGCCGCAGTTGCGATCGCCAGTTTTAAATGCCGGAGCTCAGCAAATAACGCGAAACGTTTTAGCAAAGCTGTTAAATTCAGCCAAAAAGTAAATTATGTAATAACTATCCTCTATCTCCATAAGCCGCAAGGTAAAGGGAAGCAGAGCCTCCGAATCTGCATTACTAGGCAGAGCCTGGTAACGAGCAACGAGCAAACATTGCTTAAGTTATTAAATTGTTATTCCTAATCAAGGTACGTAGTTGGGATGAGAGCCCTCTTTCGAGATATACATGAAGAGGGCTCGCATCCCAACTACGTACCTAATTTTTAGGATGACAATAAAACCATCCTGCTTCTTAACGGGGATGCGAGGCGGAGATCCGAGTATAAGAGTGTTAATTGATACTCCCCAGGGCTAAAGCCACGGGGATTATTGAATGAATCGGAAAACTCTCAAAGGCGTTATCAAATCACCTCTATTCGCTCAAAACAACTACCCGTACAAAAGGTATTGCAATTGCGCTTACTTGCAATTGTGTTTGCTTGTCAGTATCCATCACATTTGCCAGATAGGTACGCTTCACATTCTGCCATTACTTGTCAGTTATACAGGCTTACTACATGAATGGTAGTGGGGGCTGCGCTGCGCCGGGATTTCTCCGATACAAGACAAGTTTTAACACGTAGATAGGTTTTTTACTTACAATCTAATTATAACAAATCTTTAGATCCATTATGTAAATAAATATTAAAGGCGGTTGAAACCGCCGCCGACTTCCGAATCATGTCTAAAGCCAGGGGCACGGGAGGCTGGTTCTTCGGTCAAAAAAAGCTGTAGGGTGCGGACTACGTACCCTACAACCTATATGTAACAGGTTAAACAATAAATAGATGTAGAGGAGGTTTTACTGATTGTTAGATTTGCCGTCAAACACCTCTCTGAGTAACGTCAATCCTGCTAAAACGCTCTCCATCTGCTCCTGAGACAAATCCTCGAACATTGGCGAAATATTGCTACAGGTGAGCGCTTGAATTTCTTCGAGCCTCCCACGACCAGTTTCTGTCAGTTTCAGCACCACCGCTCGCCGTTCCTGAGGATGTTCTTTGCGGTCTACAAATTTTTCCTGAACCAAGCGCTCGCAAATTGCAGAAGCAGTCGGTCGAGTTACCCCCAAATAATCTGCTAACTTGGATAAAGAAGAACCTGGATAGCGGTAAAGAAACATAAGACTGCGAAACTGAGATATCGATAAAAAGGGTTCTCCTTGATTTCGCATTTGGGCTCGAAGCGACCCCACAATCAGCGGAATGATTTCCACTACTGCCGCAGCGCAGCTATCGGGGGTTATTCCTGTAGAGGATTTTTCCAAATTCATCTTTCTTCCCCCTGAAAAATCTCCACCATTGCTGTACTCGGCAAGGTGGCGTGAGCAAAAGGGATGCTCGGTTGGTGCAGCATACAAATCAAATTTCATGTTTGAGTAAAAAAACCTTTGCGTCAACAGAGGCTTTCTGTGAAGCTCCTGCACTTGCTCGGAGGGTGCTTCAGTGACTTATTTAGGTTTTTAGTTCACTTTTCCCAGGGGGGTGCAAGTAAGTATAGGCGACTCGGGCATTTAATTATGGACGCTCGATCGCTAATTTGCTTTATAGACAGTACAGGTATTCGCTCTGCACCGCAATTGCAGTAATACTAACTGTTAGCTATTCTAACGGTTTAGAATTAATTTGTTTGGCTAAATTTGTCAATTTATATGAAAATCGTGTGTAAATTTGGAAATTCAATCTATTTATCAATCCCTGACTTGAATTTACTGCAATTAACTGCCGCGCGCTGCTATTTTCATTGAGGGAGCTGGAAATGTTGTTTTTAATTTGGCATCGATTCTGTTTGGGTTGTCGATAGCTAACATTGGCGATCGACCGCATAGTGTAAGATTATTTATCTAATTAAGTATTATTACATATAAATTAGATAAGCTGAGTTATATATATCACAGTTAGTTGCTCGATTGGAAAAAGTACCATAAATTTTGGAATTTTTAACCGCCGATGGCTAGCGGGCGACAGGCCATTGCCACAATTAACAAAGATGAGTATAAAAAGTGAGAAAGTTGGTTTGATTAGTAGCCTTAACACTATTTTCGTAATCCGTACAAGTACCTATCAGATCGAAAATTGTTGGTGCGATCGCAAATCAAGTCAACAGCAAAGGAATGAGAATTAAATAACTTATTGATAGTTCTTGTGGGATGGGCGTCCCGCCCGTCCAGAAAGGATGGGCGTCCCGTCCATCCAACTTTCAAGAGTGTAAATTATTTACTTTGGGATCCAAAACTGAAATATACCGCCGCCAACTTGTCGCCACCCAAAATATCGACTTAGCCGAACTCTACCACGAGGCTTGCCATACTTTGCTCCCAGTGATAGCGCTAGTTAAATTTGATGCAACTTAATTTACAACCTAAAGACATAGGACATAAAAAGCAATTATTGAAAAATTTACCCACACTGAAATCGCCGCATAGGGGTTGAGCATTTTAGGGTATGTATCGGATCTGACTGATGCTTTGAACAATTCACCAATGTTGAATGGCAGTTTAGCCACCCCCAAAACTTGCAGTTCGATGCCGAAAACAGCAGTCTGGCACTACGTTTGACGTGCTTGTTGACACCAATCCACGCCGGGGATTGCGCCGTGGCGTTGCTTAATCAAGGTATGAAAATCGATAACTTGAAAACTCAGCTATATTGATTGACTCGCTTGTTTCATTTTTTCATATTCAGTCGTTCATACCATTGCAGCAGCAACGCCTGCACCGTAAAGCAGAAGCTGTGGTTCAGTTGACTGTTGACTGTTGACTGTTGACTGTTGACTGCTTGAGGGTGACCTCTACCCTTAAGTCCGAGGATTGGACTAATGAATAGTCTGATTTTAATTTCTCCCGGGCGGGCGGGCTTTCAACCAATTCTTTCTGGTAAGTCCTGGCCCAGTACCTCGATCGCCCCTGCACGCCGATATTCCTGCGATCTCTGCGTGAAGCCTTCTCAAATCGTAGCTATCCGGTAGGGAATCCCCTATTTACTGTCAACTTTTGTAAAGTTT
Organism: Microcoleus sp. CAWBG27; assembly: GCF_020883145.1. NCBI lineage: Bacteria > Bacillati > Cyanobacteriota > Cyanophyceae > Oscillatoriales > Microcoleaceae > Microcoleus > Microcoleus sp. CAWBG27. The sequence goes on along the minus strand of NZ_JAHREU010000007.1, from coordinate 10,986 downwards.
CGGCAACTTTTGCATAAAACTTGGCCAGGGTGCCTGAGATCAAGACAGGGGAAGCGCGCAGGGTGAGAGTTCGATCTCAAGCCCGAATTTCCGCTGCTTCAGGTTCAAATGTATTGATTGTTACATTTATTTTTGGGTTGGAATCTTTAAGAATATGCCACAGGATTCGATCGAGGGTGTTGAAATCAAGGCGGGATTTGCGATTGCAGGGGAATCAATTCCCGCTATTTCTCAAAATAAGCTGCCGTTGTAATTGCTCAACTAGAGTGTCGGTACAAATGTTGGGCTTGAATCCTTTGGACGGTGGAGTGCTGGAATTTTTGCTAGTTTTTTTGGGAGATGGCTCTGGCTCGGGTTTTGGTTCGTAGGTGTCTAATATTGCGCTGAGTTTTTGGATTTTCTCCCATAGCTCTACTATCAAGGCTTCTTTTTCCTCGCTCGATAGTTGTTTTAAGTCGGGGGAGTTTTTCCATTCCTTTATCTAATGTCTATCTTGTCTTCTTGTTAAAGGGGTTGAGCAATTACCTTATTGGTTCTTTTGCATGATTTAGAAGGGTCGAGTCCACCAGGTTTGGTATGAGAATCGGGAGGTGTGTTAGGTGTTTTTGATACTTTCGATCCGGCCCCTGGTTTCGTGTTTTTGTCTGGTGGTGTGATTGGTGTTTTTATATCCGGCTTTCTCTGGGGTTTGGCGTTTTGTGCGATCGCAATTCGATGATTTTTGACCAAATTATTCTCTACTACAGTAGCTGGATGTGCCGGATTTGCCAGCGCTGACGCAGAATCGATCGCCAAAATTAAACCCAAAACTAACTGCAATGGCATTTTACACATAAAAGCCCTCTTCTCTCCCAGTTTCTCTGAGTTCGGAATTTGCTTGTATAGAAGCGGTTTCAACCGCCGAGGCTTCGTTTGTGCGATCGTCAAATCCGAGATTTCAACCGCCGAGGCTAATTAAGATCGATCGTACACAAACAAGATACCACCCGTCGCAACTAAAGCCAAAACCGCCGGAACCAAAGGCATCCAGCCACCGAAAGTTAAAATTACCAAAGAACCTTGGTACAGCACAAAAATCATACCACCGCTAGCGATCGCCAACACCAAGAGCGATCGACCCCGCCAAGCCAACAACCCGCCCATCACAGCCACCAACCACACAAAAACAGCATCTCCCCACTGTATCCCTTGCAATTGCGGCAAAACCCACAATAGCGGCCTTTTATCAATCGCAGCGCTGAGGATTTGACTAACCATGTGAGCATGAATCCAAACTCCCGGCATTTTACCGTAAGGAGTATCAGATTCCTCCCTCGAAACTTGCGAAGTGTGGCCGATTAAGACAATTTTACCCTTAACTAAATCAGAGTTTATTTTCCCTTCTAATACTTCTTGAAGTGTCACTTTAAAAGCTGGTTTCGGGTTGGCGCGGTAGTTGAGCAATATTTGACTCACTAGCGCCTTTAAATCTTGATAACCTCCTGTACGAATAGCCAATCTTTTAAATGTAATATCAGCGATTCGCCACTCGTGATTGTCACTTATCTGTGATTTTATTCCTTGATTTTCCAAAAAACGCAAAGCTAACAGAAAGTTGAAGCTATTAGAAATTTTACAATTATTAGTAAAAGTAGAAAGATTTGGTTCATAGGAAAGAGATTGACGGCGAATACTGCTACCTTTTTCATGGCGCAATTCATCCGGAGTTAAATCGCTAAAACCCAGTTGATTGGTTAATTTAGCCTTCGACAATTCTGGCGGCGGATCGTAATTTTTATCGGTGGAACCATAGCTGCATACAGTAATAATATTAGGATTGCTATCAAACAGAGAAATTAAGTTTTTTCGTCCTGGCTCCCTTGGCGAATTGCGGTGCATATTCAAACCAATTGCTACAGGTTGAAACTGCTGCAAATTGTCGATCGCCTTTGCTAAAGTAGCATCATTTTGAGGATAGCCGTAATTCTCGGCATCATTGTCTGTCACTTCCACAACCAACAACCGATTGTCGATTAATTCAGGTTGGCGCTGGCTCATTAGTCGATCGAGCATTGACAGTTCCAGCGCCTCGATAACCCCCATAGAGCGGGTTCCCATCACAGCCAGGGTACAGCCCGCACTCGCCAAAATCACCGACTTCAAGCGCGAAAAACCCTCAACCGGTCGTCTTTTCCCAGACGTGGGAAGCAAAGTCAAATCCGGGGCCACAGCAGGCAAATCCGGCGCCAGCAAAAAATCGTTCCAAACCGCAGGCTTCGCTGCCGGATGCTGCCAAATTACAGGCAACCAACTAGCACAAGGAAATTCCTTTTCCCAAGTCTCCAACCGCCGCCGCGCTTCCCCCGCTGCTGCATACAAAGACTTGCCATTCACAAACTCTTTAAGAAAACATTTTAAAAATTCTTGAGCCACAAAATCCGGCACAAACTCCCGCATTAAAATCATTTGCGGAATCATCTGAAAATCATCTAAATTTCTAGCCAAACCCAACCCATCGCAACAGTTAAAAATAGCCAGTTGCAAACCATTTTTTACCGCTTTCCTCAAGCCGCACCATAACTCATTAATTGTTAAAAAATCTGTTTGATTGATATATATTTTTCCAATATCCTCCTCAGTTTCCCCATGTCCTGCAAAAAATATAATATCCCAAGATTGCTCCCAAAGTTCGTCGTTGATTTCTTCCTGTTTCGGTTCCACTAGAAACCTCACATCAGCATTGGAAGACAAATTCTCCAAAATTTTCCTATCTTGCGTGATATCAATCCCAGCGCTGTTTCCCAGAATTGCTAAAATCCTTACCTTAGACTTGCGGATAGGTTGTCCGGGATTTTCCAGTGTTACATAGTTTAATTTACTCAGCGAAGGTTCGGCTTTCGGAAATCTTTCAAACAAATCCCACTGATTCCAAGGCAGTTTGTGCAAGTGTTTGTCATTTGTGCAAATCAGCACCCTTGCCTCTTCATCTGGATTTAAATTGTCCCCAATTATTCTATCTACCCTAGCAAACTCAGGAGACTTCAGCCAATCATTCAGCATCAACGCAAGTTTTTTCCCAGACTCTTTGCAATCATTCACAGGACTTCTTGCGTTAATCTTTTTCGGTTTTATCCGACGAAAAGACAATCCTTTAGCCACCGTCGATTTCACAGCGGTATTTTTTTTGGCATCTTTGTGCAAAAAAGGGTAAATTAAATGCACTAAATTTTCCTGGTGGTGCCGGGAATTTGTTCCCATAGCTCGATATTTTTCCAGCCAATGTTCTTCTTCAAAAGCGGCTATTTGCGGGTTGGCTGGCAATCTGTTACTTTCCGTAAAGTCCGTAGATGGAAATTGATTGTTTTTCCCAATTTTTACGGTGCAACGAAAACCTTCTTCGCAATCTCCATCTAATTTCAAAACAATTAACTTATCCATAATTCACACCCCCGTCTTGATAAGTGACAATTAGATCAAAAAATTTTCAGTCACGCTGAAATCGCCCAAAGCCAACTTGACGCTAAAATGCTCTCCCGGTTCTCCACTTAACTCAAAGAGCAAATTTTCCGTTTTATTTGCTCTAGCTTGCATCAGAGGTTCACCTTCATCATCCAGCACCATCAACTGCAAATCGTTGGGCAAGTTAGTTTGACCGTTTGTGGGATAAACCTCTACCGAAATATCGATATCTGGTTCGTCGGTTGTCATCAATTCCACAAATAAAGCTACTTGCTCTTTCCCCCACTCTAAGTTGAGTAATTTGCCTCGCTTGACTGGTACGCGTACATCTGCTGAAGCGCTTTTTTCGACAACTTGGGGACTTCGGAAAGCAAACTGCAATTCTGGTTTTGACTCGAACAGCGTTTGGGCTGTATGCCAACCGCTACCGACAATATTGTGCAACCACTGACTGAGATTTACAGGCTTGATCTCGTCTAAGTATTCTAGCAGGTTGTCGATCGACTCCAACTCGCTCAGAGGAACTTTTTCTCGATCGCCATTTTTGACAAATCCCAGCAACTTCACCTCTTCGACAGATTGGCCGATCTCTACAGCAACATAACCGATTCTGTCCGATCGCACTTCTGCCGGAATCGATACACATTCTTCACCAGGGCTTACCCAACGGCATTCCAGCTTGCCAATACCTTTGACATCCAAATCCGCAATATCCATGAATTTCTGGATCGCAGGATTCCAAATATTGCTGGCGTCCAAATCAGTGTCTATTTCCATGCACTGAAAGTACAAATCGACTGCGTGCACCGCCAAAGCATTGAGATAAACCTGTTTGGCTTTCCCCCGGTCACTTTGTTGCTGTGCAAGGGTTTGAGCGCTGCGGTAGGCTGCTGGGGCGATCGGTATTGTCAAAACTAAATCAACTTCTGTGTTATTCATGATCCATCTCTATTTTTGGGTTTTGAATGTCCTACAAGTATTCTCGAAATCTGGGCGTGAATTTCTCCAAAGACCTCTGGTAAAAACTGCTCAAACTTGAAATACTTACTCCTAACTCTTCGGAGATTTGCTGCAAGCTTGCATCTTCTATCACTCTCTTGACCAGCAACAATTTAAAGTTGACGTGGGCGTGCTTTCTCATCACTTCGTTTTGAAAAATATCGCCCGGATCTTCTTCAATCATCTCGATGAGACCTGCTGCGATTGGACAAGATTTATGTTCTGCCTGCTGCTTTTCCATTTGATTGAAAACGGGTTCCATATCTCCGTAGTATACAGTTGGCAAATCTTTCCTACCTATAACTTTAGGGGTGGTTTCTTGAAAACATTTAACTATCAAGAAGTTTACCCACTGGCTGACCTCTTTTTCAGGTCGGTAGTTGTGAATTTCCCGGGAAATGCGAAACATCAGTTCCTGTTTGGCTTCCAGCAAAATTTCCTGATAAATTGCGTAGGAAAAATCCTTATTCTGCGGACAGTTAATGATTTTATATTTTTCAATTTCCATCACTAATCTAGTCACAGCTTTCTGTCGCCCTAAAGTTTTAGGCTGGTGATTTTGGGCAGCTATAGCTAGCTGTTTCAGCCGATTGTCAATGTCATCCTTAGTAGGCATCTCTTGTTCCAAGGTTACTCAGAAAAATAGTCTCCAACCAGCTATGCAGGCCGCCGGGGTTGAGCGAATGCTCCGAGAGCGACTGGTGCGCCCGCTGTCGGAGCCGCCATATCCCCTGCAATGCCTTCTATTTGCCTATCTGTCGGGATCTACGATTTTTATGCAAAACTTCTGCATAATTTACAAAACTTTACATAATTCACGAATTTCTGGGCCCAGGGGCGGTTGTTGGTGCGCCAGGAATCAGGCGTTGCGAGCTGTTGGGGCGATCGCAAATGTTTGACGTTTGTGTGGAATGCTATAATCGCGATCGCCAACAGAGTTAATTATTTACAGGAAGCGCGATCGACAACCGAGCAGGGCGATCGTACTCCAAACCAACGGTTTTTACTATCCAGAGTGGTGCAGCAGTCAAATAAGCCGTTATTATTGTTTCAAAAAATTCGATTTTAACCATCATTCCCAATTCTTTAATCGCAAATCGAAAATGGTATAAACGCCCCAAAATCATGCACTACCAATCCCAGCAGCACCGTCAAAAACACGCAACTCAGAAAAAAATCAAAAGAGCTATTTTTTACTGTTTGACAGCCATACTTTTCTGCTGGAGCACCGCGAACCTCGCTACAATTGCCCAAAAGCCAGACCCCGGTGGGCTTCAAGGCTCAGAAATGAGAAATATTCTCGATCGCGGAAACCTCACCGAAGCCGTCACCAGAATCGAAAAAGACTGGGAAGAAGACTATCAAACATACTTTGAACAAAACTTTACCGCCCGCGAAAAAACCGCCGAATCAATATCAAAAACTCTTTCCCGCCTAGCAGTTCAAACCAAGAAAAAACCAGCTTTAATTTACGCCATCCCGCGCACAGACCAACTAGAACTAATCTTAATATTGCCCGATCGCCCGCCAATTAACCGCAGCATCCCCTCAGCCAAAAAAGACAAACTGGTGCCAGTAGTCCAAGAATTGACCAGCGAAATCACCAAAGTAGCACAAATTAATACTACCAGCTATCTAGAATCAGCTCAACAACTTTATCAATGGATAATTGTACCGCTAGAAACCGACTTAAAAATAGCAAAAATTGACACCTTACTGTTCTGCGTCGGCGAAGGTTTGCGAACCGTACCCCTAGCAGCAATGCACGACGGCCAGCAATTTTTGGTCGAAAAATACAGTATGTCGCGAATTCCGGCATTCAAGCTGACAGACATCAATTATACGGATCTCAGAAACTCTCACGTCTTAGCAATGGGAGCAGAAAATTTCTCAGAAACCGCAAACAAAGAACCGCTACCGGCTGTTCCATTAGAATTAAGTGCGATCGCCCGACAGTGGCCAGGTCAATCCTTTATCAACGAAGATTTTACCATCGTTAACTTGCAATCGCAGCGACTGCAACAAAGATACGGCATCATCCACCTCGCGACTCACGCGGAATTCCGCCCCGGAAGCCCAGATAACTCCTACATTCAATTTTGGGATAACCAACTCAGATTATCTCAAATGAGAGATTTGAAATGGAACAATCCGCCACTGGAACTGTTAGTATTGAGCGCCTGTAGAACTGCTTCCGGAGACAAAGAAGCAGAACTCGGATTTGGCGGCTTAGCGTTGCAATCGGGAGCAAAATCTGCCCTCGCCAGTTTGTGGTATGTGTCAGATGCGGGGACTCTGGCGCTGATGACAGAGTTTTACCAGCAGTTAAAAATCAGCAAACCTCAAAATCCTCCAATCATTAAAGCTGAAGCTCTCAGACAAGCACAAATTGCTGCGATCAAAGGTAAAGTCACCATAGAAAATGGGCAACTGCGAAGTTCTAGGGGGGAAACTCCGTTGCCGCCGTCTATCCCCAAACTTGAGAGCAAAAATTTATCGCATCCTTATTATTGGGCCGCATTTAGTGCGATCGGCAGTCCTTGGTAATTGTGGGGAAAAACAGGCAAGATGTCTGTTTTACAATTGGAAATCTCTAGGGAAACTGTATTGCCGTGTCCGGCGCGGGACTCTACGGATCGCGATCGTCCCGGATCGCGCTTCACCCGAAAGACCGCCAGGGACTCAAGTCCCTGTCTAATAGCGAAAGTCCTCTGAAGAGGACTGATGAGTTCTTCAGTCCTCTTCAGAGGACTTTTGCTTTGAGGCAGGGGTTTAAACCCCTGCCGGACTGCGGGTTTAACGCGATTGTTGACACGACCAAAGACCAAGCCTAAGTCCGGCGCGGGACTCTACGGATCAACAGCTTAGGAATGAGAATTAAATAACTTACAATTTTTATGCTTGTGGGATGGGCGTCCCGCCCGTCCAGAAAGAGCCGCCGAGCGTCCCGCCCACCCCACAAACTTCTGTAAATTATTTAATTCGCGATCCTTATCACCTCGAAGGCCCGCCCATTTCTAGACTTTGGATCGACGAATCAGGACACTAATCACTTGTCCGGGTTTTGGCCCTCGCTGCAACTTACTCCAATCGCCGACGGCTGCAAAGCCCAGCCGGTATAAGGTGTGGATGGTTTCTAACACGGCTTTGTGGGAACCGACAACGGTTATCTGCAAGACTTCCTGTTCCGACTCACAGTCGTCATTTGGACAGTCGGACAAGTTATCGTCAGGCAAAAATTCCTGTGACATAATTATGGTCTCCTAGTTTTTGGTTTTTCTGGTCAGGAAAACCCAAAAACCCAGCCGCCCCGCACGGTAACGCAAAGCAGGGCGGCTACAGAGAATGTTATTCTCGATTAGCCTCCAGACTGCTCGTATCAGTTTGGCGGTTAGCTGTCCTTAGCTGCTGGTAACAGCTTTGGGCGAAGCGAAGCGGAGGGAGTGCAACTAGATTTTCGGGCCACTCTGGCTGCTTCCTCTTCGAGCAAAGCAACCTTAATTTCACAGCGTAGCGGCTTGTGGGGCCGCCGTCAATGGATTTTAGATTTTAGATTTTGGATTGGGTTGGTAAGTCGATCGCTCTACAAGAGCGATAATTGTACGCAACGATAGTTCTAAGAAAACGGCAAGGCCCTTTCCGCTGCGGGATTCTGCCGATCGAGCCTCTCGATCGAAACAGATGATACGCTATAAAACATAAAGTAATTAAATATCTTTAGCTGTCGCTCAACCAACCACCACCAACCTGTGACAAATCGAGCGGGAACCTTCAAGGGGAAACAAAACATGAAAAAATTAGAATTTTTACTACAGAAAGAGGGCGATCGCGCCTGGTTGCCCCTAGAAACCCCCGACGTGGAAATTCTAGAAGGCAAATATCGCGTCGTGGCGCGCATTCAGCACCCCAACACCGACATCGAAATTCGCATCATCCATACATCCTTCGACGAAACTGCCCCCCAGCGGAAAGTCCAAAGCAGATCTGCCCGCACCAACCCCGAAGGATTAGTCGTGATCATTCCCTACACCCGTCTCAAACCGGGAATGTGGGAACTCTCGTGCTTGCCAGATCCCAACTCAGCACCAGCAAAATCTTGGCAGTACGGCGTGCAATTAGAAGTATTGCCCGCAGAATCGGAAACTTCCGAACCCCTACCCGCGATCGACTCCTCCGAAGCCGCCGCTTCCCCCTCAGCCTCACAAAACACAGCAGCAGTCGATCGGACACCAACCCAAATCCCAGCCCCACCTCCACCTCCACCACAGCCGACCAAAATCTACCAATTTCCACTTCCCCAAACCGCTCAGCCGCCGCAACCCCCAGCCAAACTCGAACTGGAACTCGTGCTCGATCGAGAAACCTTCGTCACCCAACTCGGCCGCCCCTTAATCATTTCCGGCAAAATCGACATTCCCCAACCACCTCAAAAAACCAAAAGAACACCACCTCCCATCCCAGAATCCCAACTTCTAGAACTCCAAAAACTCATCGGTTCAGCACAACTGCAAATTTACCTGCGAGATCCCCAAACCTCACAAATACTCGCCCAAATCGAGCAGCCGATGCCAGAACAAGCTCCCCCCTGTATCTTTGCCTGCGTCACCTACATCCCAGCCGACTGCAAAAGTCGCCTAATTTTAGGAGAAGCAATTCTCAGCAGCGGCGGTGTAACTTTAGCCACCAAACTATTCACAATTACAGCCGGTTTAGAACACCTGCTAGAAGCAATTAAAGACGATTTCATCGAAGAAAAACATCAAGCCGAACCCTCTCCAACAGCAGTCAGACCACCTCGAAAAGAAGTACATCCATCCTTTCTCCGGGTAGCACAAAAAGCGTTAGATCTGCCATCTCCCTCAGAAGTCGCCATCAATGAATCTTTAAGCAATGAATCCCTACCCCCTCAACTAAATTCCCGCCAGACTCCCAGTGCCGGCGGCCTAGAATTGCCAGCATTCGGTAACAAACTGCCCGACAGCAGCCGATCGCAATTGCTCTCAGAAATCACCAATTCGTCTAGAACATCCGCCGGGGCGATCGACCAACCAACCAAACCCTCAGACATCGCAACTACCCCAGAAAAGGCCGAAGTTCGGGCGATCGACCAAAAACCCCAAAACACCCCCGAACCAGAAACACCAGCCCCAGAACCTACGCCACCCCCCTCACAAAAGGCATTTCAAACCTTAAACGTCCAAAATAGATTTTGGTCGCGACTGAGCTCCCTAGCCAGCACCGGCGAATCGCCAGAATGGCTGAAAGCAACCAGCCTGTCGCCAACTCCCAAAGCTGTCCCCAACACCAGCGACGCAATTACCGTCGTGGAAGAAAGCAGCCCAACTAAAGTGGAACCAGCCATCAGGGAAACCATTTCCCAACCGCAACCTACCGGCCCGGAAGCGAAAGAATTTGTGGTGTTTGACGAGCCCCCGCAGCCGAAACCAGTTGCCCAAAAAACCACCAAAGTAGAAGCAGAAGCAACTCCACCAACTCCCTACGTTTTGTCAGAAGACGAGTCAGTACCGATGCCCATCCTGGAATTGCCGCGCGCCCAAATCCTTGCAGGCCAGGCTGTAACAGTGAAAGTGCAACTGCCGGAATTAATGCCGCGGATTTATGTAAAAGTTTGGGTATTCGATCGGCAAACCTACCTAATTCTGGACGGGCCGCGCTGGATTACCGAATTTACAGCTACCGGGTTAGGAAATATGCGAGCAAGTATCGAGTTAGAGATTCCCTACGGCTGCATGGAAATTGAATTTGAGGCGATCGCCGTCGAAATGCAAACTCAGCGGGAAAGTCACAAAGTCAGCGTGCGCCGCCAAGTTTTACCGCCAGCCGCGCCCACTTTGCCCCTGGAAGGTTAAAGCGTGAAAGAAGTAAGTTCGGTAACGGGTTGATGCCCATACCTTATTGTTTGGGGTGAATAATATGGTAGTGCAGTAACCCGTATTTGCTGGGTTCGGTAAACTCTAAACAGGCTTTTCCGATGGGCGCTAGAGTTTAGTTATTAAATTACGATGTATCAAAATGACATCAATGCCTTCTGAAAATGATGTGTTAGAAACTAAAAAGAAACGCTTTAGGGTTTTGAATGCTATTTACGATTTGGCTGAACAAGATGAACAGAAACCTATAAGCACTTATGAAATCACAAACAAAACTGAAATACAAGGTCAGGAATTGTACCTGATTTTAAAGTTTTTAGTTAAGCAAAGTTTGATTAAACAGAAATCTTCTCTCGAATCTATGTATGGTATGTATGTAGGATCTGGTGTGATCTCAATTACAAATAAGGGCTTGTGTGAGTTAGAAAACGCTATCGAAAAACCTGATGAGCCGACTAAAAATTTCCCTGCTCATATTTATAATAGTTATACTACAATTAAAGGTGATAATTATGGTCATAATATAGCAGCAACGTATCCGCTCAATAATTCGGGGTAGGAGAGAAAAAAGTAAGCAGAGTAAAAAAAGTGTTATAAAATAGGATACATGACGCCAAAGACTATTTCACAAGACAAATCATCCTACAATATACTACTG
>NZ_JAHREU010000069.1:0-40005 GCF_020883145.1 Microcoleus sp. CAWBG27 | reverse complement strand
GCAAAGCGATCGCAAGAACCTATTCTGTAGAAGTTTTGGCGGACGCCAGACTCAACCTTACAGCCCGCAGTGCTTGGCTAGCCGTTCGTTGTGCATCAGTTAAAATTCAAAGACCGGATAACCTGAGTGCCCAGGACTATCCAGACCATGTTGGACTGTGGGCCGTTGAAGCCAGAGAAGTGAGTCCGCCCACAGGCCAAAAACCGATTCTCTGGCGATTGCTGACGACCCATCCAGTCGAATCTGTTGAACAAGCTTTACAAGTCATCCTGTGGTACCGCTGGCGTTGGTGGATTGAACAACTATTTGCCACGCTCAAACGCGATGGTTTAGATATTGAATCCACCCAACTAGCGGGACTTAAACAAATTTTAAGCCCAAACAAGGCCTAAACTGGCTTTATAAGCGGAGAATACGTCCCAATTTTGGTTCAACCATTTTACAAACCTAAAAGATATGGCTGTCCGAAATGCTTCGAGTGCCTGAGTAAAGGTGTTTAAAGGTTTGTTTGCCCATGTACGCCTTAATCCTCCTGTTAACCTATGCCAGAGAATGAAAGTGTAGGCACAAAATACCAGAATGAAATGTCTTTTCAGGCTGGTTTCATCTCGCTCCTTGATATTCATTTAATCCCAACCATCCCTTGGCTTCCCGATAGAAAACTTCAACCCAATTTCTTTCTGAATAAGTTTTTACTATCCACTCCTCTGTCGCTATTGACGAGTCAGCATTACTCATCAAATAATCTATTTCAGTGGCGGTATCGAAAGTTTCTGCATTCATGACGATAGCCATTACTTTCTTACCCGTGCATTTTGATAATTCGACGAATTGAATTGCTACCCATACTGTTCTCGGTCGTTCTAAAGACAGTTGAATTTTTGTGAAAGCCTCTACAGGTAAGGATTTAGCTAAATTATCTACTCGAATCTCTTCTGTTTCCTCTACTGTTTTTTGAATTATTACTTTGCGATTCTTGGCAAGTCCTCCGATATATTTTAATTTGCGGTTTTCTAATTCTTGTAAAAAACTGGTGTTATTACCATACCCTGAATCCATCAAGACTATTCCTGGTTTATAGCCTCTCGAAGCAGGTCTTGTCGATTAAATTTATGGCTATTTCTGGCTTTTTCTTGAAGTCTGGATCATCTTTTCCGGAGGGTAATGAGTCGGCTTTTTTATACAATTCAATATCTAATGGCAGGCTCTTTTTGCCATCATATAGATGACTGGTAACTACTACTACCCCATTGTCGGTTTTTCCGAGTTGTCCGATGTATTGTCTTCCTACACCGTCGGTAAAGTTACCACTTTTTCTGTGTCCTGAATCATCTATTATTAGGCTGAATCCTCGACTAATCTTGGTTTGATTACATTGATTCATTACGTCTAAGCGACGTTGATTGAGTTCATTGAATGACCAAGGCGCTGTTGTTAAAAAATGATGTAATTTGTGGTAGGTTACTCCCCAAGGCGTTTTCTGCCATCTGCGACAGGTTTTTTCGTTCACTTTCTCCCAATAATCCTCCTAAATAGTTCCTAAACTCTCGTTTTTGGGCAAGATGACCAAAAATATCGTCAAATCTTTGACACCATCTATCGAAGCAGGGGGGCATCGCCGCAGGGGTTGTCTCTTTCATGGGTCATTTTTTAACGTTATATGCTTGCTATGTAAACATTATAACCTATTTTTATCGTATTTTCTGTTTAAGTCCCGCTAGAATCGATAGAGGCGATTCAACGCTTGACGATTTTAGGGCTAGGGGTGGCGCTGAAGACGCTTCAATTGGTGGAAGGCCGGGACAAACCAGACCTCGAAGCAACCCTGGCATTCACCTGCATAGCAGCAATCATTCCTGGAGCAATTAGAGCCAAAGCTAGAAGGCAGGACTAAAAAGTTGCAAAACCCTCACCCTAAACGCTCCTTACCCTGGGCAACTTGGCTGATTGCTAGATTGGGTGGATGGTCTGGCTATCAATCCCAGCGCCCCCCGGAATTGCCACTCTCGTCCAGGGTTTGAGGAAATTTGAGTCCATCTTTTGGGGATGGCTGCTAGCTCAACCCTGACTTGTGTGTACACAGCAGGTCCTTTTAGGGCGGGGAGTGTCAAACCGTCTGAGGGCCGACTTAATTTCTGGAGATATCCGATCGACAAAATATTTGGGTTGACGACTGGTTTCAACTCAACCTCTAAATATAGCAATCGCCGCTTCGGGCGCGGACATAAATAAGCTCATGAATAGAGCCGAGACCGCGTGACACATAAACGGTTTGATGTCCGTACTCTGTAACTCTCCCCTGTCCCCTGTCAACTGTGAACTGTCAACTACCGGAACTTGCGGCCCTCCACAACCTATTTTTCTGGCTCGAACCGGTTTGTTGATAAATCAAAAAATATTTACTTGCTCGATCGCACACTCCACCGATACAATGATATTGTTAACGATTTTTTGAGTTGGGTGCGTAACTCAGTTGGATAGAGTAGCTGCCTTCTAAGCAGCGAGCCGCAGGTTCAAGTCCTGCCGTACCCGTTAACCAAACCTATACATGACAAGAGTTTCCAACGTTTGGACACAAACGGACATACTGCCTGAAACCTTGTGTCGCAGTTTTTGCGTAGTTGTTTCGGATTCGGGCATCCGAAACACCATCAAATCTGCACAGAAGCGCCGCCTGCGAAACCAGGCTAATCTTTCCGTTTCCGGGCGATCGACACTCCTAGCTATCTGAGTATATGTTTGACACACCCGATGTGCTATCATAAAAAGTCTTTTGTGTCAATAGCCCAGAAGTTAAAACAGCAGCAGCCGATTGTGGGCCGGGTAGCCCTCAAGAGTTATCCTTAGTAAACTACCTGCCACCAAGCTGAGTACAGCTATGGTGGGGGCTTTCAACAGCCCTCAAGCTACAGAATAGCTCGGAACCTTCAGGTCGGTTTACAGACGACCCCAATAATTTAATCATCATCGCACCGTTCAAATCAGCATCGCCATGCCAACCGCAATGTCCACACTTGAAACTCTTACCCCTCCGATAGGACTCGCCTCTAGTCGGATGGATATGCAGGCATTTGTGGCAGGTTTGACTTGTATAGCGCGGATTAATCGCAATCACTTCAACGCCCGCACCAATACCTTTGTAGGTCAAGAACTGGCGCAACTGATAGAACGCCCAACTATTGGAACGAAACCGCTCAGTCTTGCTTCTCGGCATCTGGTTGGTACGATCTCTAATCCCCGTCAAGTCCTCGATGGCGAGGATAGCATTACTCGCTCCTGCTTGCTTGATGATGGTTTTGCTGATTACATGATTTTCATGTGTTTGAAAACGTCGCTCGTTCCCCGACAGCCGTTGCAAAATCTTACGGCATCTGCGCCGTGTCGATCTTGTGCCTTTCGATGCTTTACTCTGAAGCGAAGCTCTAGTTCTGGAATATCGATCTCTGACTGCGGTAATGTGCTTACCGCTCCATTTTTCGCCCTCGCTAGTTACGGCAATATCTGTACGTCCAAGGTCTACACCAATTACCTGGCTAGATTTAATCGGTTCTGGTGGTGTGTCTTTGACCTGAATATGGATGTAGTAGCTACCATCTCGATGTTTGCAGAGTTGGGCAGCAGTAGGCTTCTTACCTTTGAGCTTGCCTGTCTGGTACTGCCCCACATTCATTTTGATGTGGTAGCGTCCATTCATCAGCGTGAGGCTGACAGTCCAATCTTTTTCCCTAAAAGCAAAGATTCGAGCATCGTAGTCAGCACTGGTTGGCTTGAACGTTTTAACTGGCTTGCCCTTGAGCTTGGCAGTTTTGCGATTAGCACCAACCCGCACACAAGCGCTGACTGCCAAGTTAGCGCTAAGCCCAAAGTTCGAGCGCAACTCTTGATAAACCGTAGTTTGAATCGTGGTCTTGCTAGTGGTCTGTGGCTTAACTACCTCATTGGCATAGTTGCAAGCAGCCGCAAACGCCTGAAGGGTTGCCTCTATTTGGGCGACCTGTTCTGGCGAGGGATTGAGTTTGCTTTCCTAGCGTCAGTACTTGTTCCATGCCAATTATTTTATCACATGTGACATATTTTTTATGGCAAGTGTAGATCTGTTTGTTCATTCGTCGCCCACCCCTTTGGTTGCCATCGATCTGCGATTGTCAACCCACTCAGGGGTGGGACTCTTCAATCACACCCCATTCCTCCCACCGCCAAGCCGAGTACGGCTATGGCGGGGGTATCCTGGGGGTCTAGGTGTTCGGGCTATTTTTGGACAGGTTTGGATATGTTAAGAGCAATTTTATTTCATATACCCCAAAATTTAATGCTATTACTCGACCGCAGCGCGATCGACCAGTTACAGCCGGTATTGGCGCAAGCAACCGGAATGCCGATCGTTGCATCGGAAAATACCGCCACAATTGCACTGGTATTGGTTGCTGTGGGAATTCTGGGTTGGGGATTTTATCGGGCCAGACCTTTTGGCAAACTGGGAATGTTAGCTTGGTTGCAGTCAGTGGTGCTGATGAGTCCGTGGCTGCTGTTCTTTGGTTTGTTCGGTGCCGGGATTTACCTAAATCTAGTGGCGGTATTGTTGCTGCTGGTGACATCCACGGGATTGTACATTTATCTGGGCAGGCAATTACGCAAGGCAGCAGCCGATGCAGCGATTGACTCGCGCCCCGATCTGGCCCAGATCGAGTCCCAAAGCGATGGAAACTCCCCTCCAAACAAACAACAGGTACCAGCAAAAGAAATTATTAAGATCGTCACATCGCCTGCAACTAATGAATTAGAAATAATTCCCGTTCCAGTTGAAGACCTCAAGGCAATTCAAGGAATCTTTGGCATCGATACTTTCTTTGCTATAGAAACGATTCCCTATCAAGATGGGGTAATCTTGAAAGGCAATCTCCGGGGAGACCCAGAACAAGTACACTCGCGTTTGACGGCAAGTTTGCAAGAAAGATTGAACGATCGCTACCGCCTGTTTTTAGTAGAAAATCAGGACGAGAAGCCGGTAGTTATTATCTTGCCCAGCACAAATGACCCGCAGCCAACTACCCTATCTCAAAAAATCCTCGCAGTCGTGCTACTACTAGCAACAATTGCTACCAGTTTGGAAACAGCGGGTTTGCTGCTGAGTTTCGATTTCTTTAACTCGCCTGGTAGATATCCAGAAGTGCTGCCAATTGCGGCGGGAATTTGGGCGGTTTTAGGGTCAGGCGAAATTGCTCGCCGAGTGCTGGCAAATCAGTACAAGGTTGGCTTGAGTTGGCCGTTTTTTATACCAACTTTTCAGATAGGTTCTTTTGGGGCGATCGAGCGTTTTGAGTCGCTGCTTCCCAACCGTAAAGTTTTGTTTGACATCGCTTTTGCTGGGTCAGCCGCTGGGG
Organism: Microcoleus sp. CAWBG27; assembly: GCF_020883145.1. Lineage (NCBI taxonomy): Bacteria > Bacillati > Cyanobacteriota > Cyanophyceae > Oscillatoriales > Microcoleaceae > Microcoleus > Microcoleus sp. CAWBG27. The sequence goes on along the minus strand of NZ_JAHREU010000069.1, from coordinate 34,624 downwards.
GAATAATTTCTCTGCTCATGCTGGTAACGGGTTTGCTGCTTTCTCACCCCGGCAGTTTGTTTCAAATTCCCGCAGAGTATTTCAAGGGCTCGGTTTTGGTGGGAACTTTGGCAAAAGTGGTTTTGGGTGCGGCGTTGCAGCAACAGATTGTTGACGTTCACCCGCTGGTAGTTATTGGTTGGTTGGGCTTGGTAATCACGGCGATTAATTTGATGCCTGCGGGACAGTTGGACGGAGGTAGAATTGTGCAAGCAATCTACGGCCGGAAAATTGCCAGTCGCGCTACTTTGGCGACGTTTGTGGTGCTGGCGATCGCTTCTTTAGTTAATCCTTTGGCTTTATATTGGGCGATCGTGATTCTGATTTTACAGCGGAATCTGGAGCGGCCGAGCCTCAACGAGCTGACTGAACCTGACGACGCTCGCGCAGCTTTGGGTTTGTTGGCTTTGTTCTTAATGATTTCTGTACTTTTGCCCTTGACTCCCGCTTTAGCTGGGCGTTTAGGAATTGGCAACTAATCATCTGACCATTGGTGGGCTGGGTGCGCTTGGGCGCACCCCAGATATTTATGAATTAACCCAATAGAAAAGCTCGGAATTTGTTTAAACTTAATTTAGCAAGTAAAAATCACGGATATGAGCATCTAGGCTAAAGTTATGGCTAATCAACTTCCTCCTGTATTGGTAACTTTTGATGCGGATGTTTTGATGGCTGGCAGAACCCAAGTTTGGCAAGAATATGCCAAGGTGGGAAGTTGCTATCTCCCGGAAGTAGTGTATGACGAAATAGATTATCTGACAGGGAAAGCGGTAGAAAAAGCTCAAGAGCAAGTGGCCAGAGAGTTTATGCGCTTTTTTGCAGATAGTGGCTGGATTGTGACTGATGCTCAAGAAACGCATCGGGGTCTAGAACCCTCGATGAAAAATCAAAGCGCACAAGCAATGCTAGTAGTAGCTACAGCTCAGTGCGTTTACGGTCTGGCTCAGGAACATCCCGACGCACTGGTGGTGTTTGTGTCCAACAGTCAGCCTCTGCTGAAGCGGATAGCTTCTGTGGGGGCTGCGAATCTTTGCGGCATTACTGCGGCGATGCTGTTAAATTGGGCGAGGAAAGCGGAACGCCCGCCGGCTGCGACTCAGCAATTGCAAAGTTTGATGCGAACTTTAGCCGATCGCCAATCAACTCAGCGCTCTAACAGTAGAATACAGAATGCTGGTGTTGGCAAAACCGGGACATCTGTTAGCAAGTTCACGATGCGTGGCGATTCTGATTTGGACTCGCCCAGTAGTTCTACTAAAACTAATCAAACGGGTTTGAGTGGGAGCCCCCGTAAGAGTTCGCGCACCAATGCCAAAAAGCCGGTGCCCAGTCGCGAGGAACGGAAAGATTACGAGCCGGCTGTATATCGGATCAAACACATTACGCCTCCGAAAAAAAGGGATGGCGGTTTTCTGTCTGGTGCGTTCAATTTTTTGGGAGCGTTATTTTTCTTGACGGTAGCGGTGGGTATTTTGTGGCGAGTGTTGGATGCTCGGGGTTTTAGAAAGACTTTTGTACCGGCTCTACCGCAGCCTGTGCAACAATTTGTCAAGTCGATCGACCCTAAATGATATATCGGTCTGAAAATTCCGCTTTCTAGCTTCAATAAGGACTATCACCATCGACAGCAAGTAGCAAAAGTCTGTGATAGCCTTAATCTGTAATTGCCAGCCCGGTTAATTGGTAACTATTCACAGATTGAGAACACATCAAAATAAGCGAGAAAGCATTAGCGGAATTAGATTTTACATCTTTGCGCGATCGCAAATTTTTTCCTTCTCCTGTGGCTTGGGAAGACCAAGTGCTATATTTTTTAATGCTCGATCGCTTTTCAGACGGCACAAAAAACGGTTATGAGGACGATCGGGGAAAAGTCGTCACCAGCGGGAAAACTATCCCGAAGCTTTCCCAGACGGAACAATTTTGCCAGCCGAATTTTAAGATTCATCTAGTTATAACAAAAAAGGTTATATTAGCAATTGGGATAATTACCCTGAGTATGTCGAAGGAAATTTTTTCGTTATCAAAGATATCCATACAGGTGAAGGAAGCACAGATTTTTACCAGCCTTCTGAGGCGCTACTAAATCTGTGCGAAGCTTACAATTTTTGGATGGCTTATACAGATATCGATGGATTTCAAGTTGATAAAGTCAAGCACGTGCATTTGGGTAAAATTCGGTTATTTGCAGAAATTATTCACGAATTTGCTCACTTAATTGGTAAGGAAAAATTTTACTCGATTGGCGAGATTACCGGAGGGCACAAACAAGCATTTTCTACATTAGAAGTGGCTGGTTTGAATGCGACTTTAGGAATTAGCGAAATCCTCGATGCCTTTGCCTACATGGTAAAAGGATATCGCGATCGCAGCGTTTATTTTTCTTTGTTCCGCAACTTTCTGCTGCTGCAAAAAGAATCTCACGTTTGGTTTAAGAATAAAGTGGTCACGATGTTTGACGACCACGACGGTAGAAAAAGGCAACCACAAAGCGCATTTTTGTGCTAGTAAAAACGGTGAAAAGGTAATATTAAACGCTTTAGATCTGGATGCGACGACTTTGGATATTCCTTGCATTTATTACAGTATCGACTACAGTTTACACAAAGTTGGGGACAGTTTCAAGTGCATTTACTAGACAGACAACACGCAAATTAATAGTAAAGTTTATGTTGAGGACAGACAGAGAAAATGTATTTCGCTGACTGTACCGGCGGCTGGGTTTGTAATTTATGAGCAGGTGAACGTTAAGGGTTAGGACATTTCTAATGTGTAGATTTTTATCATTTATAAGGTTTGTAGTGAGGACTTCAGTCCTCTGATTTTTGATGCGGACTGAAGTCCTCACTACAAACCTATTTTATAGCGGTTGTTCGAGCAATAATCGGGACAGTTTTTTGGGGTGGTGGCTAAAACTGGCATTCTACCGTTAAGATTTCAGCCTCTGAGGAAGCTGGAACCCTTATTATACCGTTCGCGATCGAAAAATGTCCGGACTATTGTTCGATCGGACATAATATTAATTAAGATTTCATTATTTGCGCCTAATTTAAAAATGCTGAACTGGAACGAAATAATTAGTGGATTTGTCTTAGCTTTGGCGGGTTTTGTTTATGCTGTATTCTTTTTTGTGGTTCTTCCCTTCAGACAGTACGATTATGCGGCACCGATTTGGGCCATAGGAATTGCGATCGGCCTGACGGTAGCAATGAATTGGCTACTATCTGAATCCTTGCTGAGTGGGTGGATTTGGGTAGCTGCATTATTTGGTTTTCAGATACCCCTGATGCTTTTTTGTAGCGAGTTTCTGGGAGATGGACTCTTGCTGCCGAGTCTGTTATTTTTCGGAACAATGGTAGTAGGAGTTGCGAGCGTTTATACCAATTTTTCACAACCAAAAACACTGTTGATTGTGAGTTTGTGTACAGTATTTTTCCTAACTTTAATGTACATATCTTTCATTGGTGGCTATGTGCTCAGAGGCAAAAATCCGTTTCATGGTTCTTCAAAGCAAATGCTACCGCTGTTGAATCACAAGGTAGAAATTCACACTGACGATCCCAAACAATTGCAATTCAATGGTAAAACAGGCGAACTCACTCAGATCGATCGCTATGAAGTGACCGTCAAGCTAGATGATGATAAAGTATTCTGGCCTTATGTCCAGCTTTGGTGGGAAGATGTCAAGCCTGCTAACTAACAGTAATCCTCAGAGTTATCAACTCTAAATAACTTTCTCCCCTTCTCTTCTCTCAGCGCCCTCAGATCCATCTGTGGTTTATTTCGAGCCCGGAATTCTGTCAAGCAATTTTAATAAAGATGTTTCAAATTCAGCCAAAATTGAGCGCTAGGCAAATAGGTAATCACAAATTCACTGCTAAATAAAGCATGAATCGGGAAGCGATGCAAGTCGCGGTTAGGAATCAGAATTAAGTTGGTAATGCCGTTTGATTGTAATTGTTGTTCGATGAATGAGAATGCCATTTCCATACACATATCATCTGTCAATTCAACGCTGGAGATGCGCCTTCTACTGGCCTCACAATTGCGGGTTTATTAGTAGATTTTGGCTGGAAAAGTGCCTTCAGTGCCTTGTCGAGATTTTCTGCCATCACAATTCGATTTTCGTAGGCAACAATCACTCTAATTAAAGTTGGCAAACTATTGCGTTCAGCCTCCAAATAAAGAGGTTCCACGTACAGCAAAGATTGTTCTATCGGAATTACTAATAAATTACCTTGAATCGCCTTTGAACCCTGCCGATTCCACAGAGAGATTTGTTCAGAAATTACCGGATCTTGGTTGATTAAAGCTTCTATCTGTTCCGGGCCGTAAACTAATCGCTGTTTGGGGAATTGATACAATAGCAACTTACCATAATCATCGTCATCCGATCGCCCTGCAATCCAAGCAATTAAATTATTACGACTGACTGGCGTAAATGGCAATAGCAAAATAAACTCTTCTGATGTTTCCGTCGGCAGTTTCGTAATCAAATAATACGGTTCTACGGGCTGCTGTTTGCCACCATAAATCTCATTAGGAACACGCCACAAATCCTCCCGATTGTAAAATACCTGCGGATCTTCCATGTGATAAGTTAACAACCGTTCCGATTGAATGCTCAACAAATCTACGGGATATCTAATGTGTTTGCGGAGTGCCGGAGACATTCTTTCTAGGGGTTTGAAGAGTCCGGGAAAGATAGCCATCCAACTCTTAATGATCGGGTCGGAAGGATTGCTAACGTAAAAATTAACAGAGCCATTGTAGGCGTCAATCACGACTTTTACCGGGTTGCGAATGTAGTTAAATTCATTTTTTCCTGGATCTGAATAGGGGTAGCGCTCGCTCGCTGTATAGCCATCGATAATCCAGTAAAGATAGTTAGGATATTTATCGTTTGCAGGGGGTGATTTTTTAATAGAGTTGCCAGATTGAACTAATTCTTTTTCTATTTCTCCTTTACTGAGATTGGCGTTTGCTACTACTAAATATGGATCGGAATCGTAGCGCAAAAAAGGAGCAATCGCCCGGACTCTTTTGTTAATATTGCGGCGATAAAGTAACTTGGTTTCTGGTGTAAAATTGCGGGTAAGCGCCATTTGCCAATTTTTGAGATAACTCGCAAATAGCAAGCGCTTCCATAGAGAGTCGATCGCAATTCCGCCGGTACCGCTGTAGGTATTGTAAACATTGTCTTGGCCGCTGGGATAGTCGAATTCCTTGACTTTTGTCGGTGCGATGGCGTCTGTATCGGTGACTTCGCCGTAGTAAATGCGCGGATAGCCGATCGGGATACTGGCCCGAATGCTATCTTTAGTTACATCTAAAACAGTGTCTCCTGTCTGGGCTGTTACCCCAATATCTTTGACAAAATAATCGGGTAAACCCCCCACACCGACTGTGTTTACGGGAGAAAGAGTAAAGCCGTAACCGTGAGTGTACACGAGATGTTCGTTTACCCAAGTTTGAGCTTCCGGCGCCACTGCTGTGTAATCTAATTCCCGCGCCGCCAGAATTACTTGCTGGCTTTCCACATCTCCCTTTTTTGCTGTGGCGTTTTTGATTGTGTAGCGATCGATATCCGCATCAGGAAATGTATAATAAGGTCGAATTTGCTGTAACTGTCGGTTGGCTTGCAGCAGTGGCTGTTTGTCCCACAGCCGGATGTTGCTAATAGTAAGTTGATTTTTTTCTAAGTCTTGATATGTAAGTTTTCCGCCTGGATCGAATGTTTTAATTTCAATTTTCTTCAGGTCAAAAGCTTGTTGAGTAAAGGCAATGCTGCGCTGGATGTAGGGCTGTTCGCGCGCTAGTTCGTTGGGTTTGACTGCGAGTTGCTGCACAATTTTTGGCAGCAGCAAACCTAGAGATATACTTAAAGTTAAAAATGCTAAGATGATTTTTTTTAAGTTATTATTGTTGATGTTTAATTGGAAAACAGGCCAAAGCATGAAAAGTGCGATCGCCCCAGCCACAATACTCAAAAAGCCATAGACGGGAAGCCGCACTGTCACGTCAGCGTAACCAGCCCCGTAGGTAACGTCTCCGCGCGAGTACAGCAAGGTGTAACAGCCCAGCCAGTACCGGAGTGAGACGGCTACCATGCAAGCTGCTCCCAAGCCGTACAAGTGCCGCTGTTGCGATCGCGAAAACCCCAAAAATATGCCTTGACTCAGGCTGTTTCCCGCCAGCAAATAGGTTAAAGTACAAGATACTAAACCGTACACAGATACAATAGTCAGCCCGAAACTTAGTAATTCTAAGATCGGCAAGATAAATACATAAAAGCTAATATCTTGATTAAAAATCGGGTCGGTGATGTTAAAATTAGTAGGGTTGAAAGATTGTAAAAGTTTAGTCCAGCGACTGGCGGCAATTATCCCGATCGCCAAACTGAGCAAAAGAGCGATCGCCCGCAACCAAAAATCCGGCTTAATTGCTACAGCTAACATCATTCCCAGCAGCAAGCCCAACTGCCACCAATCAGACGATAGCTGCACCACCCCAACCTGGATTGACTTAAATCCGAAGTCTATTGGCGGCGCCGACAAACCCCCGACTATCCTAAAATCGCCGATGGTACCGGCGGCTAAGAGCCCGCAGTGAATTACTGTTAAACTGGCGATCGCACTTAATCCAAATATCGCCAACAACAGCCAGGGAAAGGCAATTTGAGATTTAGCAGCAGGTAGTTGATGATTTTTCTTCGTGTTTGGGCCACTTGCGGGCGCGATTAACTGCCTAAAAACAGGTGATTTGATGTTGCTTTCGGTGGGAAGTTGCAGGCGGCGGGCTAGGGCTAAATTTCCGAAGAAGAAGGTGGAAGATACCAAAAGTGCGATCGCGCCCAGCAACGCTTGAGTTTTCAGTTTTAACAGCAAAACCTCAAGATATCCAACTTCCTCAAACCAGAGAATTTCTGCCGCAATCCGGGAGGAAAACTCAAAAACTAACCACAGCCCTACAAGCAATAAAATTAATTGATAAATTCGCTTAATAGTCATTAGTCATTAGTTATTAGTTATTAGTTATTAGTTATTAGTTATTAGTTATTTGAGCTAATAAACCCCGTTACTTAATCAGCAAATGGGTAATATCATATCCGGTAGATTACCATAACAATGAAAGTTCGTAGTGCGGACTTCAGTCCGCCATACGGCTGCGGACTGAAGTCCGCACTACGAACCAATCTTATGGCGGTTCACCAACCGGAAACGATATAAGTCCTAATTACATTAAAAGCTAATGCAAAACATCACTAATGACTACTGTCAACTGATTAACGCTGTCAACTGTCAACTGTCAACTGTCAACTGATTAACGCTGTTAACTGTACTGCTGATTGACATCAACATCCAAATTAAACAGCGTTTGCAAAGTCTGCATCGCTTGTCGGCGCGCCTCAATATCCTGCTGCGCCCGCAACTGCACCATCGGATCGTGCAAAATCTTATTCACAATCCCTCTTGTTAAAGATTCAATCACATCTTGATGTTTCTCCGAAAACTCGGAACCCAGACGCGACAAAGCTTTTTCTAATTCTTGTTCCCGAATCAATTCGATCTTATCTCGCAAACAGCTAATGGTAGGAACAGTTTCTAGACTGCGCCACCAGACATCAAAAGCCTCTACTTCCTGTTCCAGCAAGCCCTCAGCTTCCATTGCCATTTTGCGGCGGCTTTCGTGATTTTGAGCTACCACTGCTTTCAAATCGTCCACATTAAACGACTTCACGTTAGCCAATTCCTTCGCATCCGAGTCAACGTTACGCGGCACAGAAATATCTACCAACATCAACGGGCGATCGGGTTTTAAAACAGCTTCTAATTTAGCTTTATTTAAGAGCGGATCTGTAGCGGCTGTACTGGTAAACACCAAGTCAGAATCCGCAATTACCTGCATCATGTCCGAGAGCAAATGCAAGTGCAGTGTGGCATCTTTAAACAAACCAGCCAATTCTTCAGCGCCTCGCATCGATCGATTGACGATCGCAATATGACTCGCTCCTTTCGACAGCAAATGCTGCACCAACAACCGCGACATCTTCCCAGCGCCGATAATCGCAATCCGGCTAGTTGCTAAATGTTGACCTTTTAATTGAGCCAATTCCGCCGCCGCCGAAGAAATCGAAACCGCACCCGTACCAATGCTAGTTTCCGTGCGGACACGCTTCCCGGCTGTAAGAGCTTGCTTAAACAAACGTTCTAAAATTCTGCCAACACCTTTGTACTGCTGGGCGAGTTTGTGAGTTTGTTTCACCTGAGCCAAAATTTGTCCTTCTCCGAGCACCAAACTGTCGAGGCCCGCAGACACTCGCATCAAGTGCATCACCGCATCTTCGTGCAGCAAAATAAACAGGTGAGGGCGCAAAGACTGCAAAGGAAGCTTGCTGCATTCCGAAAGGAACTGCATCACTTCTCGCACTCCCGGCTCTGACTCTGCGGTAACGATATAAATTTCTAAACGGTTGCAAGTGCTGAGGATTGCAACCTCTTGAATGTGGGGGTAGCCGCGCAATTGGGCGATCGCCGCTTCAATCTTTTGTTCTGGAATGCTGAGTTTTTCCCGAACTTCAACCGGCGCTGTTTTGTGGCTGAGACCTACGACTGCAATATTCATGTTTATGATTTGTCACTATTTATTTATTACTTGTCAACAGTCACCTGTTATTAGTTATTAGTTTATCGCTGATTGCTAATAACAGGTTACGGTCAACAGCAAACAGTCAACTATCAATCGTCAACAGCCAACCGTCAACAGCTAACTGTCAACTGTCAACTGTCAACTGTCAACTGTTAACTAATGACTATTTCAATTGCAGAGATTTCGGCTGGTCAAACATATGGATTGTATCCACAAACCGAGCAGTCTTCGACTGAGAAGAAATTACCAAGCTTTCTGTACGAGCGCCGCCGCCAAAGAAGCGAACTCCATCCATCAGCGTTCCGGGAGTAATTCCGCAAGCTGCAAACAGCACAGTTTCTCCAGATGCCAACTCTTCAGCATTGTAAATCTTGTCTGGGTCTGTGATGCCCATTTCTGTCAGGCGAGCGATGTTGCTTTCTTTGCTTTCACCGATCAAACCAGTTTTAACAACAGCCGGATCGTAAATTAACTGACCTTGGAAGTGACCGCCCAAGCAGCGCATTGCTGCTGCGGAAATCACACCTTCAGGTGCTGCGCCAATACCCATCAGGGCGTGGATGTTGGAACCAGAAAACGCGCAAGAAATCGCAGCAGAAACGTCACCGTCGCTGATCAGTCGAACTCTTGAACCTGCTGCCCGAATTTCATTAATTAAATCTTTGTGTCGGGGGCGATCCATGACCACCACCACCAAATCTTCAATACTGCGGCCGAGACAATCAGAGATAATTTTGAGGTTTTGTGTTGGTGTTTTGCGAATATCTACATGATTTTTCGCAGCCGCAGGAGCAGCCAATTTGTTCATGTAAAAATCTGGTGCAGCAAACAAACCTCCTTTCTCAGAGATTGCCAAAACTGCCATAGAACCGTTTTGACCGTAAGCAACTAGGTTAGTACCTTCGCAAGGGTCAACGGCGATGTCAATTTCTACCAATTCATCTGGGTTGCAGAAATCTTTGGCATTTTCTTGGGTACAAATACCCACTTGTTCGCCGATGTAAAGCATGGGTGCGTCATCGCGTTCGCCTTCACCGATCACGATGCGGCCGCGCATATGAATTTTGTTCATGCGTTCGCGCATTGCTTCTACAGCTACGCGATCGGCTTCATCTTTCTCGCCTTTGCCCATCAAGCGAGCGGAAGCAATAGCTGCCTGCTCGACTACTTCAATAATCTCTAAACCGATTACATTGTCCACGAATTAGATCCTCCCAACTTAAGTCCTGCTTGCCTTGTGCTTTTTTGCACTCCCAGCCATCAAGTTTATCAGAGCCGGGGATCTGTGCGAGCGCAAGCAGTTGGTTTGTTTGTGTTAACTTTTACTTCTTTGAGACTGGGGCTGATAAATTGGGCAAAATAAGCTGAAGGCTCGATCGCCCGAATGCTTGACTCTTGCTTGGGCGATCGTCCGAAACAGGCCCGCCCGATCGAGAAATCGCGGACTCTCGGAGGCGAAGGCGGACACAGGGGTAAGTGGCGATCGCGATCGTAAATCAGGCGCCGCACAATGGCGATACACTAGAGTGTATGAGCTGGGAGCAAGAAAAAGTCAGGAACTCAGGTCTAAAGACACTGAGCTTGGTCGCGAGCAAGTCTCGAAGCAAGCTATTCTGACGGGCCTAAGTCTTAACTGACTACGTTATTTAGGTCACGACACCCCGGAATGCGAAGCTAGTTCCTCGCTCTGTCGTTTGCAATTAAACAGTTCTAAAGTCACTGGAACAGTGTTGCAAGCCTAACAAGCCTTTATAACATTGACCGACAAGCTAACTTCACCCCGCAAGGGAGGCCCAACAAAGGCAAACCATTATGCGTACAGGATTGTGAAGCTTGAAATGGTAATTGTCCCATTGAAAGTACATTACAAAAGTACACCGAGTTAAACAATTCCAAGGCGGTAATGGACAGAAAGATTCACGGTGGTTAAAACCACCCGCGTCGTTTCCCTCTCAGGTCTAAAGACTCGCTCATTTCCCACTTACCAAACTATTTTATGATGATGAAAGCCCAAGATATCATGACAAAGGAAGTTGTCACCATTCGTGGTTCGGCAACGGTAGCTGAAGCAGTGGCGATGATGAACGAACTCTGCCTGCGCGCGTTAATTGTCGAACGCCGCCACGAACAAGACGCCTATGGCATTGTCACGGAAACGGATATTGTTTACAAAGTAACAGCCTACGGAGTAGACCCGCAAAAAGTCCGCGTCTTCGAGATTATGACCAAACCGTGCATCACGGTGAATCCCGACTTGGGCGTGGAATATGTGGCGAGGTTGTTCGCCAATACCCGCATCCGTCGAGCTCCGGTGATTAAGGACAAACTGCTGGGCATTATTTCGGTAACGGATATTTTGACAAAAAGCGATTTTGTTGAGAAGCCGAAGAGTGTTGTCTTTGAGGATGAAATTCAAAAGGCGATCGCCGATGCTAGAACAGTCTGTTCACAGAAAGGCGCTACTTCTAAAGAGTGCGCGGTAGCTTGGGACATCGTAGAGGAAATGCAGGCTGAGGCCGCTCACCAGCGATCGATCAAGCTTGACAAAACGGCTTTTGACGAGTATTGCGAAGAAAATCCCGACGCGGCAGAAGCGCGGATGTACGACAGTTAAGTTAGTCAGTTGACAGTTGACAGTTGACAGCTTTTCAGTTGACAGTTGGTAGGGGCGGTGGATGGTGCGGGCCCGCCCTCTTAATTGACAGTTGGTAGAACGTAAAAAAGCTGAATTTTTGATTCTGCCTTCAAAGACTAACGATCTCGCTGCTAATCTTTAAGTTTGTTTTGAAAAAGTTCAATAACCTGTTGCCACGCATCAGCAGCAGCTTCTCTGTTTATATTAGGGTGTTCTGCTAAAAACGGGTACTTATCTACGAAAAATGCACCAAAGAATCCATGTCCTGCATCATATCGAAATACACGATGATTGATTTGATGTTTCTGTAGTTCTGCCTCAATTTTGAAGGTTTCTTCCTGTGAAACTAATGTATCCTTCGTACCAAAAAATGTATAAATCGTGCCTTTAATTGCCGAAGTGCGATCGAGAGTTGGAGTAGATTCTCCATAGCTAGAAGTTGTAATCCCCCCACCATAAAACGAAGCAGTTGCTTTGATTTCCTGTAAAGTTGCAGCCAGATAAGCAATATGACCGCCAAAGCAAAAACCAATGCAGCCAATAGAGTCAGATTTAACGTTGGGTAATGTTTTGAGATAGGCAATGGTTGCTTGAATATCGCTGAATATTTCCCAATATTTTACTTGTTGATAGTATTGCAGCCCCAATTGGTAAGCTTCTGGACTATAACCAATATCTGGTTCGCTAAACCCAAATTCAAAACCGGGTGCAATACGTTGATACATCGCAGGTGCAATTGCTATGTATCCTTGTTGTGCTATCAATTCGGTAATATCCCGAATATTTTCATTTACACCAAAGATTTCGTGAAACACCATAACCGCAGCAAAATTTCCCTTTTCTACTGGTTGGGCTAAGTAAGCATCGATTTGTAAGTTGTTGTTAATAACTTTGACTGTTGTGGTATTAATTTCGCAATTTTTCATTTGCTTTCTCCAGCTTCGAGCGTTCAGTTTCAATACAGTTGGGTTAAGACTGTTAATTCCCCGGAGATCCCCCTAAATCCCCCTTAAGAAGCAGGGCGGTTTTATTGTCGTCAGACAAATTAGGTACGTAGTTGCGATCTTTGCGCTCTTTCTTAATCCTATAAAGAGCGCCCAAGCGCAACTACGTACCTTGGCCGATCGCGCGAGCCGACCTTTGAGCGATACTTTTGGTAGTTTTATATCTCCTATCCTGACAATTAATCCACCCTGCTAAATCCCCCTTAAGAAGGGGGACTTTGAGTAAGTTCCTATCCCCCCCTTTTTAAGGGGGGCTAGGGGGGATCGGCCTTATCTGAACCGTATTGAGTCTTAGCTTAGAAAATTGGCGATTCTGAATTCTAGAAAAAAATTGCGGGATTTTGGTAGATTATTGCGATCGCCCTGAGAGAAATTGTTTCGGTGTCATCCCCAGCAGGCGCTTGAAACATCGAGTCAAGTGACTTTGATCGCAAAATCCGACTCGCAAAGCAATATCTGCGATGCTCAGTTCGCTCTGGCGTAAGAGATACTTGGCTTTGTCGATGCGGCGCTGCAAGATATACTGGTGAGGTGTTAAGCCAATGCTTTGCTTGAACAGACGTAAAAAGTGATAAGGACTGATTTGGGCGATCGCAGCCAGTTCAATTAGTTTGATGTCTTGATGAAGATGTTCGTTAATATATTCCCTCACTTCTTGCAGCTTGGGTTTAGATAATCCATCAGAATAGCTAGAAAGCCGAGGTGGCGCGGTGCAATAATTCCGCAACAGGTGAATCGCTAATGCGGTTTTAAGACTATCAACCAGCAAATAACCGCCGATTTTGCCAAATTCTAATTCTTGTCTTAAAGCGCCGAATATCCCTTGAATCAGGATATCTTGCTCTGTCATGTAATGAGGGATCAGTTCAATACGATCGCAATTTACCAAATCTTGACCCACTTGCTCCAGGAGTGCAGGGGCGATCGCCAAAATGGTAAACTGAGCTAAAGTATTCCAATTGCAGCGCTGGGAAATACCCGCCGGAATCACCGCAATGTCTCCCTGATTCCGGGCTTCTGTTTTCAGCTTACCATCCAACCACCGTTCTCCCGATCGCTCTCCCGATACTTCAACATCAGGACAATGGGCAATAACGTGCCATGTACCTTGATGTTCGGGCGTGTCAAACTGCGGCTGTTGATGGTGTTCGTAATAGATTTTATCCCATCCCGAACTTGTCAGGACAGCAGGCTGAGGCAAGAAAAAATCTGTTGCCTTTTCTTGGCTGAAATCAATCAGTTTTACCTCTGGTTCTGATGTTCTCATCTTTTATCGTTAGCGCACGGCTAGTCAGAAACCGGGTTTTTACGAGAATACTTGATGACAGTGGAGAAACCCCAAAAAACCCGGTTTCTTTGGTTTTGACAGGTCAGAAACCGGGTTTTTTCCAGAATACTCGATCGCAGTCCAGAAACTCGAAAAAACCCGGTTTCTTTGGTTTTGACGCGCCAGCCAGAAACCGGGTTTTTTCCAGAATACTCGATCGCAGTCCAGAAACTCGAAAAAACCCGGTTTCTTTAGTCGGATCGGAAAAATCTTAACTGTTTGGTTCAATCATACAAAACACGTTCAGCTTATTGCCATCAAGATCCCGAAAATATCCCGCATAAAACCCCGGTAAGGCGTCTCTTGGCCCTGCTGCTCCTTCATCCTGAGCGCCAAGTGCGATCGCCTTATTGTAAACTAAATTGACTTTTTCTGGACTGTCAACTTGAAGTGCTATCATGACGCCATTGCCAACAGTTGCTTTGTTGCCGTCGAATGGTTTGGTAACAGCAAGTGCTGGCATTTCCGGAGAAACGCTCCATGCGATAAATTCCTCCATTTCCATGAATCGTTTAGCCCCAATTTCAGCCAGCAAAGCATCATAAAACTTGGCTGCACTTTGCAAATCGTTTGTACCGAGGGTAACATATCCGATCATATTTTTTGTCCTTTGCCTAATGTTGAGATGAAGAAAAGTATTTGAGCAAATAACAACAGAGTTTAACTGTAACACTCCTCGACTTATTAGTCCGCGGAGGCGGACTTCGTGTGTGTAGACGCGGTTTCTAACCGCCGAGTTTATTCTATAGCTTGAATGCACTCGGGGCTGTCTTTAGTTGGACTGTTGACGATCGCACTTACAGCATTTGCGATCATTGCTGCTGGATCGTAGGGCTTTAACAGCGGTAAAACCTGCTGAGCATTTTTAATTGAGGGGTCAAGCCACTCTTCCCAAACGCTTGCGGGCAAAATCACCGGCATTCGATCGTGCACGGGCTGTACAGTTTCGTTAGCTGCGGTAGTAATTATACTGCAAGATACAATCTTTTCTGCTTCCGGCGATTCCCAATTTTCCCACAAACCGGCAAAAGCAAAAGGTTCGCTGTTTGCCATTGTAAAATAGTAAGGCTGTTTTTTCTTCCCCTGCGGTTGCCATTCGTAGAAGCCGTCAGCGATTATCAAACACCGCCTGTGCTTGATGGCGCTGCGAAAAGCTGGTTTTTCTGCTACTGTTTCCGATCGGGCATTAATCGTATGGCTGGCGATTTTCATATCTTTTGCCCAACTGGGAATCAATCCCCAGCGCATAAATTGAAACTGTCGCTCAATCTTTTCGGAATTGACTGTGACGGTAGCAATTGATTGAGTTGGAGCGATATTGTATCGCGGTTTGATGTCGGGAATTTCCGAGATTTTGAAGAATTCGGCGATGATTTTAGCTGGAGTATTTAACGTGAATCTGCCGCACATAATTGCTCACATTATTTATAGTTTATAATACGGTTCGTAGTGAGGACTTTAGTCCGCATCTATGAAGGACTAAAGTCCTCACTACGAACCAATTTGAGTGCGATGGTTTTATTTCGACACGATATTAAAATTGTCTGATTCCCCGAGTCGCTACACGATATTGCTTAATTCGGGAATCTTGGCAGCCAGCCATTCTTTCCGCAACTTGTCAATAGCTAACTCTTTAAATTTAGCTTCTACTTCAATCCAAGGAGCATCATAATAACAATCGGGCATATCTGCAATCAAGTCGCTGTGGCGCGGATCGGCAAAAAATTCTCGGCCATTTGATATGTGTACTAATTGCCATTCGGGAACAGGCCAAGTAGTCTTTGCTGCTGCTAGCATTTCGGCCACATTCGGATCGTTGTAAGTTTCTAAATGTTCGTGAATGACGTGGTGGTGCGCGTCAAAAACCAGCGGTACTGCGGTATCGAGACAAACTTCTAAAAGTTCTGAGCAACTGTAAGCGTATTCGTCATTTTCAAAGGTTAAGCGCGATCGAATAGATTCGGGTAAGTCGCGGATGACTGATGTCAGTTGCGAAGTGCGATCGCCCTTACCGCCGTGAATGTTCATCAGCGCGTAGGGCGATCGGGGCTGTCCCAACATATCCATAATTAAAGCATGAGTCGCCAGAATTTTAATGCTGTTTTTCACAACATCAGGCTTGTCGGAACTGAGGACGACGAATTGATCGGGGTGGAACACCAAACGGATGTTGAGGTCAATTGCGCGATCGCCCACTCTTCGCAATTCCTCATTCATCGAATCTAAAACTGTTTCCCCCAAATCTGTATCTGCAAAAGGGAACAGTGCAGAAGTCATGCGATACAATTTAATCCCATTGGCGTAGCAGAAATCAAGCGCTTTGTCAAGTCGTTTTAAGTTATCTGCATACAATTCGCGCAATACTTTTTCTTGTTCAATTTCTGTTAGCTGCAACAGCCGTTTCCGCGTGACAGTGCGGAAACGAACTGCGTCCGAAGTCGTAATGCAGACCAATCCTAATTCTGGCTGTTTTTGACTTGATAACACTTGGTTAATATTGCTCATTAATAATATCTATCTCTAATCTTATTTTAACATAGGTTCGTAGTAAGGACTTTAGTCCTGAATTTGGAGGGACTAAAGTCCCGACTACAAACCTGAATCTAACTTAGGTTCGTAGTAAGGACTTTAGTCCTTAGTTCTTAATTAAGAGGGACTAAAGTCCCCACTACGAACCTGAATCTAACTTAGGTTCGTAGTAAGGACTTTAGTCCTTAGTTCTTAATTAAGAGGGACTAAAGTCCCCACTACGAACCTGAAGGTAACTATAGTTTCTAGTTTAGACTTAGTTGCTGCGGGCGATCGCCTATCTGAAGTCAGAGATGTGCTTGAGTACATCGCACAGGAGAAAGTGCGTATTACTCTGCCATAGATTCCAGCAGACGGCCAACTACAGGGTCAATCTGCCAGTAATCCTTACCGTCTTGCTTCTGATTTCCTAAATGCGAGACGAGACTGAGGAGATCCGCCCATCTGAGAGTCTGCTTGACAACTTCAGGCGATACATCATCAAGAACCTCAATTAATACCTCAACCGTTGCTGCTTCTCTCCATTGGGCCAAAGTTCTCATCACCAGTTTTCTTTGAGGTTCGCAACCGTCAAAACCCATTGAATTAATTAATTTGTCAGATTTATTAAATTGCTTCTTCAGTTGGGCCAAGGAATCTTGCCAGCAATGCGGATTAATTTGAGCAAATTGATAGAATTCTTGCAGCAGGTTTGACCAATTTCCTGTAACTGCCGCAATCTTTTTTCTCACTTCTAGTTCGCTGGGCAAATTAGTATCTTCCAGCCAATGTCGCAGGGCGGCATCGTGCCAAGGTTTGAGGCTGAAAAATCTCATATCCTTAAATAAATCAAAACCTGTGGAACTATAATTAACTAACTGCCAAGCTTTCTGAGGATCGGCGACAAAAACAAGCTGGATAAACGAGTCTTCTTTCTTCAATCTTTTGATTTTCTTAATAGCCTCATCAACCCAATCCTTACTCCAAAGGTTGGTGGCTGATACAACAACGAGCGTGATATCTTTTTTACGAGGGTTAATAATTTCCGTCAAACGCTGGCTGAAATCCGATCGATCTGAGAGATTTTCTAAATAGTGATAGTGAATTTTGCAATCCTTCTTACTAGATGCTGCTTTCATCATAAAAACTCTCAAATCGTCAATTCCTGCCGCTTGGCAGCCAAATATAATAGAGACACGATTCTCCGGGCGCAGCAAATCTGATTCCTGTTGAACAGTTAAAGGACTGCGCCGGGAATCAGCTTTATTGTTGACTAGAAGAGGAGAACGAAAAGTAGTAGGTTCGTATTCAGGTTGAGGTTCGCGGTGTCTCAGAAGTTCTGTTTCAATCTCTCGCTGCGTACCCATAAGCAAGGCTAAATTAGAACTTCTCAGAGTGAAGTAACCTGCATCGGTTTCTCGTAAAACTCCTAATCCGACCATTTCTTCTAGTAAAGCAAGAATTTCATCTTCCGATGACCTTCCCACGAATCCCTCAGACCACCAATACAAGACTTGTTCGCGAATCCAAGATACAGAAAACCCATCCTCCATACCTGTTTCATTCTCCTGAGAGCCATGAGCAATCGAGTAGGCAATTACTTCGTAGCGCGGATCTAGTCCCAGTGTCAACTTAAAGCGATCGCGAATATTTTTGCGAAGGTCTTGACTTTGATAAGCTTCTTCTACATGGCGAGAAGCGATCGCGTAAGGCGGGCTAATTTTAGGATCGAAAGTAGGGACATCTGGGCTAGTGATGTGCTTGAGTAACTGCTCGCAATAAAGTTGAATCAAGCTCGGATAATAGTTAGTCTGCCACAGAATGCGCTGGATTAAATCTTCCGATTCAAAATGATAGCCAAGACTAGCCAGCGGACGTTCTACCAAAGCTGTTGCGGCTCGCATTTCACCATTATTCAGCAAAGGCCCAATGCAGATCGGCGTGCCAAAGTGAGCCAGGGGATGGTTTGCTTGTCTGGTGGTTCTCAGAACGTTGTGCAATCCAGCAAAGACCACCTTAAAACGTCGGTGAGTTTCCGTCATTAATTTTCTGAACTCATCGCAGCGCGGGAAATCCTCCTTACCATCAGCTTCCAGGAAATTATCAGCCTCATCCAACAACAGCAAAAAGCGCCGCTGCGTGTCGAATTCCAGCCAACTTTTAATCCGCTGCAAGCTGCTTTCGCGGACGGAATTGCGCCGGTTGGTATCGGGAATTTGCAATTGATCCAATTCTTCGTTTAGTAGATGCCAAATTTTATCTAACTGTTGCTTGCGCCCAATTTCTTTAATATCCAAAAATAGGGCGTTCCTTCCCGCGTCGGTGGCGTGAAAAGTCCGCTGTACATACTTAAGCAAAACCGTTTTACCTAACTGGCGGCCTCCATAAATTAAACAAGAACCTTCGGGATTGATTATAGATTCCCGTTCTCGTACTCGCCCGTAAAACATCTCAGGCGGAACTTCTCCTGCTGCGGTTTTATACGGTTCCAGGAAAGTAAAGGGTAAGGTACAATCAAACAATACAGGTAGGCGTGTTTTTTGTTCTCCGCAAAGGTAGAGCATCAGCACATCATCTATAACAATGAAAGTGCTCCGACGCTGCCGACACAAATCAGCCAAATCTCGGCGTCTCTTGACGGTCATTCGCCCAAAATGAAAGACGAATACTGGCTCTCCCAGAGCAGTTTCTCCAACTGCATTGAGGAGATCCTGTTCGTTCGGTCTATCCCATACGCAAAGAATGCGGTAATGACCGTTCGCGGCTGAACCATAGGCAGACACAGGACAGCGATTTTGGTCAAATATCGGCTCAGAATTAACGTCAATCCAGGTATAGTTCCCTAATTTTTTGACGGTAACAGATTTGATGTGAAAACCGAGGTTGCTGAGAATTTGGTTAGCATCTTTCTCTGTGACTTGATTTCTGCCCTTAGCTGCCAACCAAGCGTCGAGCATTTCAGCGGCTTTTTTGGCTTGGGCCCCCTGCGGCATCTGGATTTTGGCGATATTTTTCCCTTTGGAAATGTCTGCAATTAGCTCTTGCTTTTTGTAATCCTGAAGGACTTTTTCGATCGCAGTATACTGATCATGCTCGAAGAAGTCTTTAAAAGCCTCTCTCTTTTTTTCTGGTTCAGGAAGCGATCGCCCCTTTTTCAGCATATCTATATATTCCTCGGCCGTCAGGATATCGCCTTGCTCCAATACACTGCAAATTCTGGTACGATCGGCATCTGCTATACCTGTTTGCTGAAGACTCTCTAATTGCTCCGACACTCGATCGATCTGTTCCTGGCGCTTGGCATTAATTCCTTCATCGATCGCCCGAAGCAGCTCAATTTTTTCAGAAAACCGCCTGGTTGTTTCCAAAGCATTTTTAATGCTTTCAATCTGTGCTGCATAAGCAGTTCTATCTGTTTCTCTTAGCAAACCAAAAGCTACGGCTCTTTCGAGCTGTTTGCTAGTAGTCTCGACCTGCTCCTGCAAAATTCCTTGGCACTCTTCAATCCGATTATTTCGTTCGTCCTTTAGCTGAGCGAGGTCTAATGTTAATTCGGGATTGTGTTCGAGGTATTCGATGATTTGCGCCGTAGCCTCGTGATTTCCCACAGTTGTTGAACTACAGATATAACTCTGCATATCGAATGCTTTTTGCCAATCCCAAATGTCATTTTTGACTAACTCCAAAATTCCCTTTATACCCGCTTCAGAATTAGCAGTATCCAGTTCCCAGTCATCGTCGATCGACAGAGATGGCATTCTCAACAGCTCCGCGTGCAGGATATGTCTTGGGTAAGGTTCTGCGGTAGGCAATTCAGTATCTGGATCGAAGAGATTGCCGATATCTTTGACAGCTTTTCGGCAACAGGCAATACCAGCTAAAATAAACACTGGAGGTTTTGTTTCCTCAAAAGCATCCAATTCTTTAATAACAGTATTTTGAAGTTTCTCAATATCTTCTTTTAACTGTTTGGCTTCTTTCTGAAGATAATTGTCTCTTCGATCTAAGCGCGATTCCTGAATTTCAATCCACTTTCGCACCAACTCAACAGGTTCACGAACGCGATCGCGAAACTGAATCACGGCTTTCCCCATCATGGAGTCACGGCGACTGCTGCGAATTTTACGATCGGTCTTCTCAATTTCAGAGTCGATCTGAGATTCGTCAGACAATTGATTGACTTTCTGCTTGATTGCTGAAAGTTTACTCAAATCTTTTTGAAGTACAGGAAATACTAAAGAGTGAATCAGTTCGTCAGGCTTCAACCAATCTTGCCACACCTTCTTCGCCGGCGGGTAAATCATATCTTTTTTCTGTGCTTGAAACCACCAAGCTTCGATATTTTGATGCAATTCGTCTAAAGATTTTTGTACGTCTGCTTGGTCTTTAGCTTTCTTGATGGCTTTGATATCCAGAGCCCGCTGACCATCGCCGTATTTAGCTATTATTTCGCAATAATCGTATAGTTTTGCAAGTCCAGCTTTACCGAAATGAAGCTGCTGGAGAAGGTGCTTCGCACCAGTATTGGGCGCTAGTAAAGACGGTCGCATTGCTGCTGCGGCCAAGAGCAAGCTTGCAGCTTGATTCCATTCACTTTTGTCTGGTAATGAATAGCTGGCGGTGTAACTGGTGAAGTCATCTTTAAGCAGATTTGCAAGTTTTCCATATCCTACGTCATAGCGGAGGTTTTGTCCTAGCAATACTGCTCGAATTAACTGCGGTGGCAGGTGCGGCTCGAAGTTGGAGTATTGTTTTTCAAAGCAGCGAGCTAAATGAAAGGCAAGGCTGAGTTTTTGTTCTAGAATCAGCCGCCAAACTAAGTCGCGCAGAACTGCTGGGCGTTCTAGATCGGGGTCATCCAAGATGGATTGAGCGATTTTTTGAGCGGTATCATTGTGCGATGAGCTGTAAAGAGGCTGTTTTTGTTCTCTTTTTTTATTACCCTGATTTTCTACTTCTTTTCCTTGCTTATTTTCCGAATCTTGCTGATTAATCTGAGTTGAGGTGGGCGGTTCTGTTGGTGGAAGATTAGGGATATTTTCAGCGGTTGGCTGCGCGATCGCCTCATCTGTCAATACCGATTTCAACTCTGCTGCGGGTGGTTGTTCGACAATAAGCACAGTTTCAGATTCTGGCTCATCAACTAAGGAAGTTTCCTCTAAATTATTGTTAGTAGAAACAGCAGGGAAATCTGGTATTGCTTCCGCCTGAATAATCAGTTTACCTCTGACTGCTGCCATCGCCAGAGTTCTTCCAAATGATTCTGCTACGGCATCCTGTAAAGAAGCCAAATGCTCATCATCTGCTGCTTCCCATTCTGCAATTAGTGTTAGCAGTTTGCAGAATGGATGATTGCCGTCAGCCAAGAGTTGGGTGTCGGGATGCAAGTCAGACTCCTGAGATTCGGAGATAGCGCGTTGAAGTTCGCGGGCTTTTTCCTGACATTCCAGCAATGACTGAAAATTGCTCTCTACTCGATGGGCGATCGCTAAAATTCGTTCCAGCACCCTCAA
Source organism: Microcoleus sp. CAWBG27 (assembly GCF_020883145.1). Taxonomy (NCBI): domain Bacteria; kingdom Bacillati; phylum Cyanobacteriota; class Cyanophyceae; order Oscillatoriales; family Microcoleaceae; genus Microcoleus; species Microcoleus sp. CAWBG27. The sequence goes on along the minus strand of NZ_JAHREU010000069.1, from coordinate 12,949 downwards.
AGCAGAGTCGCGGACAAGGGCGATCGCACTTTTTTGCTTCTCGGCAAAATCCACACGATCGAGTACAGACTTGATATCTGCTAAAGAACCAATTTCCTCAACTTTCAGCGTTGTCGATACTGCCAAAGATTCAGCCAGTTCTAGCACCTTGTCGCGAAGCTGAATAAACTTTTTATGGGACTCATCCAGTTCTTGAATCAGCTTTTGAGATATAGGTATACCAGGATCTAGCAACTTTCGACTTGCCTCTGACAGCCGTTTCTCTAATTGGGAAAAAACATCTTCTAGTGCGGTGAGTTCTCTGAGTAAGTCTGCTGAATTTTGTTTCATCGGTTTAATCGCTCCATTTAAGTCATTTTCTGTCAGTTCGGCAATGTGGAAATTATGCTCGTTCAAATTTGCATAAGTGAGATTGTTTTCATTTTCATCTGCACTCGACAGGTAAGTTTGAGCCAACTTTTTTTGTTCTATATTTGATTTTTCTATGAAATTGTCAAAAGGAATTAATGGTTCTACCGTATTAGCTGTTTCAACTATTTTATCATGAACAGGCTCCTGTAAGAAAGTGTCGCAATGGCTGGGAGACAAGTTTTCTGAGATGTTGAACCGTCTGAGCTGCATCGGTTGGGCGATCGGTCTTTTTGTCTGAGTTTCGTAAATTGCTGTCGGGCGAATATAATCTTTTAAAATGCTGTTGCGGTTTGGATGGCGCAATCTTAGTAAAGCCTTACCCTCAATTTGCCGAATCCGCTCGCGGGTAACATCAAATATATTTCCGATTTCCTGTAGAGTTTTTTCCCGGCCATCATCCAAGCCGAATCGCATCTGAATAATGTCACGTTGTCGAGGTTCTAGAGTATCTAAAACGCTTTCTAAATCTTCGCAAAACAATTTTTTATATACTTTTTCTTCTGGTGTTTCTCCATCGAATTCAATCAAATCTCCCAATGTAGAAGTTTCATCATCACCCATTTTAGTATCTAAGGAAATGATAGATTTAGCCGATTGAACAACAAAGCGCAATTTTGCAATTGTTATCTCCATTTTAATCGCGATTTCTTCTTCCGTAGGCTTGTGGCCGATTTCTTGAGAAAGCTGCTTGGTAGTTTTCTTAATCTTAGAGATAGTTTGATAAACGTGAACTGGTAGGCGGATAGTTCGCGATCGATCGGCAATAGCCCGCGTAATTGCCTGACGAATCCACCAATATGCGTGGGTAGAAAACCTGGTTCCCATCGTGCAATCAAACTTTTCTACAGCCTTGATTAAACCGAGATTTCCCTCCTGAATCAAGTCTAATAAATCCAGCCCTCGATTTTGATATCTTTTAGCGATTGAGACTACCAGCCGCAAGTTAGACTCTACCATTTTGTCTTTAGCTTTTCGGCTGCCCTCTAATTCTAACTCAGCAATTATACGAGCTAGTTCAATCTCTTCGTAAGCTTTGAGTATGGGAAATCGACCTATTTCTTGCAGGTAAACCCGAAGCGAATCTGACGATAGGCGCTCTTTTTTAAATTTGATGTTGTCAGGAATAGTTTTATGCCAAGCTGCATGAAATTCGTCAAAGTTGCTAAAGGCATGATTCTCATGCAACTCTGTCAAAAAAATATTGAAGAGCATTTTTAAATGAGAGTTTGTCGGACTGGCGAATGGGATATCTTTAATATGTTTGACTTTTCCTAATACATCTTCAGATTCATTGCGTTTGTGTTGGCGACGGTTGATAATGGATAAAGTCAGAGTTTCTCCATGCTGAAAGAGAACGATCGCGGGAATCGGTAAAATTTTATTAATCTCGCGGACAATCCCGTCAAGTTGTTCTATAGTGTACTCGCTCCTCGGCAGTGCGATCGCGAAAAACAAGTAGGAAGTAAAAAAGGCATTCTCGTCGCTGCTACTATCAAATTCGACAAACTGGTCATTATCTGCAATTTCTGTCCCGGTAAACTGGAAGAGAAAATCAACCGACAGCCATTCCTCTAAGAGAGCTTTTTGGGAGTTGAGCTTTTGATCTATGTCAAATTCTGCAATAAAATTATCCGAACTATTAGGTTCGAGCGCATAAATTAGATCACTGCGGTAGCCAAGAACAAAGAACAAATTCCGGGCGTTATCGGCTAGTTTTCCCTTGGTAAAACTACTTAAAGCTTGCTTAATAGATGTTTTGGCTTGTTGTTCGCTGATGCTCATTTAATCACCAGCCAGGTAATCAGTTCAAAATCAGTTGTTGCTTTAACCTGATGCGCTTGTTCAACCAACACAGCACTGCGGCTAGACAGCAGATTGCCGATGAGCCGCTTGTTGTAAATACCTGCAATTGAATCAACCGCCCGCTTCAGCAAATCGTTATACAAACTCATATCAAATCCGTTATTAGTTTGTCTGTCGAACAAATTGCACAACTCTTCATAGGGAGCAGTACATCCCGCGCACAGCAACCGATATATTTCAAGTATTTGTTTGGGTTGAGCAAAAGTTAATCGCACTTCCTTATTTTCCCGCACGTAAACTACAAAGTATGGTTGCAGCGGGTTGACGGTTTTATTATCAAGAGAATCGCCTTTCTGTTTGAGGCAAAAAATTACGCCCGGAGCAATTATCGGGTACTCCGAGTTAGTTGGAACTACTGCATAGAGTCCTAAAGGCGCATCTTGGAGTAGTTTGCGGTTGCTCTCAATGTATTTGGCTAGTTCCATTCGGAAATCATCGAGAGTGAATTCGGTTAGGGCTACACTCTCGGTGAAATCTTCGAGATCCAGCACCTCGTCTTTCAATCGCAGCAACTGCTTGTCGCGGTATTTCAAATCAGTCTCAATCACTTCTTGCATTTCCTTTACCTCTAGCAGGTTATCTTCAAATGTACCAGCCATGTCTGCTAAAGCCATCCGTGCTTCTACTCGATTTTTCAGATTAATGTACTGATCCAAGTCCTCTGTAGGCCAAAAATTAATTAATTGTACGGTGTAATTGGGGCTGCCAATGCGATCGCACCTACCGAACCGCTGGATAATTCGGACTGGGTTCCAGTGGATGTCGTAGTTAATCAGATAATCGCAATCTTGTAAATTTTGCCCTTCTGAAATACAATCTGTGGCAATTAATAGGTCAATCTCGCCGTCTTGCCGCATAGATGGAATTTGAGCGCGTTTCTTGGCGAAAGGCGAAAAATTTGTCAGGACGCGATCGAACTCGTTTTTGCCAAAGGTAGTCTTATTTGCCGCCGAACCACCCGTCACCAAAGCTAGGTTAATTTTCAATTCTAATGTTGCCCACTCCCGCAATCCTTCGTAGAGATAAACTGCGGTATCAGCAAAAGCAGTAAAGACTAAAACCTTGCGATTTGGTTTCCCATGCTTGTTAGTCGTAGGATGCTTGACTTTCGCGGCGATTAGTGCTTTTAACTCAGCCAGCTTGGCATCGCGTTCAACAGAAATGCTTTGGGCAGAATTGTAAATTTTTTTAAGCTGTTCCTTGTCGCGTTTCAAGTCTTTTAACCACGTTTCGACATCGAGGTGCGCCATTTGAAATATCAGCTTTTGACCTACTTGCATGGCATCTTGCAACTCTTCATCGTCGAAGTCTTCAACCATCAAATCGCTGATAATAACTGTCTGGTTAGCGTCACGAGATTGCTGAAATTGCTGAAAGTTTTGAATTTTGGTCTCTAGAGCTTCAATTTTGGTAATTGTGCGCTCCATTGTCAGCGCAAAGGAATGGATGGAGCTTTCTAAGCGTTTGAGAAAATTGACTTTCATCATGCCAATTAAACAGCGTTCGCGATCGCTCTGTTTGAAATTTCGCACTCCTTTATTTTCATACACCGAACTGTATGGCGGCAGGACATATTTTGAAGGGTTGAATAGCGAGAGTTGATATTTAGAAATTTCGCTGTTAAGCTGTTCGTAGGACATGAACTCACCCTTTAGGTCAATCTCAGGAAATACGGAGATGGGTTTGAGCCGTTCTGGAAAGCCGCCTAATTGGGCGATCGCATCTTTATAGTATTTTTGAATGTGCTTGCGCGATCGGGCGATCGTCAATTCGTCAAGCAGTTTGAAGAAAGCAGAACTTAGTTCTTCCAGGAGTTCGCTAGTTTGGCGATCGTTACTTTTCTTTGCCCACTTGGTAAATTTCCGTTGAGCATCAGCTAGTGTATCCCGCAGACTGGCAATTCCCAGCGATTCCCCAAACGCAGAGTCGCGACCTTCTGTGATAAAATAAAGTTGATTCCGCAAATCCTTTAAATCATTGTTAACCGGAGTTGCGGATAAGAGTAATACCTGAGTTTTGACACCGCTCTTGATAATATCATCCATCAACCTTTCGTAACGGCTCTTTCTAATTAAATTGCCAGATTCGTCCCGTTTGCTCTTGAGATTGTTGCGGAAATTGTGCGATTCGTCAATAACTACCAAGTCATAGTTACCCCAATTAATCTTTTCTAAATTAATGTCCCCAGAGTAACCAGAGTCACGACTCAAGTCGGTGTGAGATAAGACTGTATAGTTAAAGCGGTCTTTAACCAAAGGATTGAGCTCACTATTGTTCTGTGCTAGATATACAGTCCAATTTTTGCGGAGTTTTTTGGGACAAAGAACCAAAACTGTTTGATTGCGAAGTTCAAAATATTTAATCACCGCTAGAGCTTCAAATGTTTTACCTAACCCAACGCTGTCAGCAATAATACACCCGTTATATTGTCGGATTTTATTGATAGCTCCCTTAACTCCGTCTTTTTGAAATTCAAATAGAGATTTCCATATTTCTGTATTAAAGAAGTGTAACTGTTCGCTGAGAATATCGTTTTTTTCTAGGTCATCGAGGAAGGTCTCGAAGATATGAAACAGAGTTTTGTAGTAGATAAACTCAGGAGAATTATTTTGGTAAAGTTGCTCTAGGTACAGCAGCACATCTTGTTTGACATCTTCGATTAGTTCGGCATCATTCCAGAGTTCATCAAACCAGGCTTTCAGGTCGCGGGTATCCCGTTTGCTATCTACTTCTAAATTGAGTTCAATATTGTTGTTATTTTTACCTAATCCCAGTCCCCGCAGGGTAAAATTAGAACTGCCCATAATAGCATTTTCACTTCCATTATGAGCAATGTGATACATTTTTCCGTGCAGTAAATTAGATTGCTTGACTGACCGTATCTGGACTTTTTTTTCAATCCATTCTGCACATTCTTTCGCAACCCGCTTTTGCTGCAACCGATTCTGTAGCTGCAAGCCAGAATCCTCAATTTGGAACGCCTTTTTATCAGTTTTACTGGGGTCAAGGGATTTGATGAAGCGCGGTTCCCCAAACATAAATTTCAAGCTTTTAATACCTAGAAGTTGTTCCTTCAAAGCATCAAAAGCATAAATTGTAAAGTAAGCAGAAACAATTGACAGGGTTGAGTTTTCTTCCACCTTGGCTTTCAAAAAATCGCCCACAGTTCCGCGGTGGCGGTTGTCTCTAATTGCCGACTTTGGGAGAGAAGAATCATGCTGTGACATAGCCTACCTTTATGCGGTTGTTGCACTTTGGTATATTCTACATCTTCCACGATTATTATTCGGAACGGGCAAGATGCCCGTTCCACAACATATACCGATCTTGTAGCAATCAACTCCGCAAACGACCCGATCGCAAAATGCTAATAATCAACCAAAAACCCAGAAAACTCGCCGCCCCAAACAAACCGTTGCTCAAAAAAGATAGCTGAGCAGTTTGCGCGTTAGAAGAAATAATTGCCGCCCCCACAATCAGGGAACCTACGACAATACTAAAAGAAAGTCGGTTCGCCGAATCCCCCAGAGTGCGGCGCAGCGGATCGAGTTCTTTGATGCTCAAGTTCCACTTCAAAGTTTCGGAAGTAACCCGGTCTAAAAGCACTTCCACCTGTCGCGGAGATTGCAAAGATAAGCTTTTCAAATCGAGGGCTGTTCTCAGCAGAGCTTGCACCGGGTCATCTCCCAATAACTGACGCCTAAACATATCAGTCATCAGCGGTTTTACCTGCTCTACAATATTAAATCGGGGATTGAAAGAACGCGCCAGTCCTTCCAAATTAGCGAGAGTTTTTGCATACAAACCGAGATTGCTGGGTAGCCTAATTTTATTTTTGCGGGTGATTTCCAGCACCTCATAAAAAATTTCCGACAAGTTCATTTGCGACAAGCTGACATTATAATACTTACGCAGCATTCGAGCTAAATCGTTTTCGAGATTAGCTAAACTTTTAGGTTGAGCAAATTCTGCCATTTGCAATGTTAATTGAGCGCAGCGCTGAGCATCTAAATCGACAATTGACAGCAACATTTCTGTCAGATTCTGTTGGGTGCGCGGGTCTAATCTGCCGACCATACCGCAGTCGAGCAAAGCTATCCGGCCGTCTTTGAGATAAAATAAATTGCCGGGATGCGGGTCTGCGTGGAAGAATCCATCGATGTACAACTGCTGGAAGAAAACGCGGCAAAGTAGTGTTGTAATTTCTTCGCGTTCGGCATTTATATCTCCTTTGTGACCAATTCCTTGCAAATCGCCTAACAAAATTGGCACTCCGTTCAGCCACTCCATGACTAACAGTTTTTTTGTAGTCAATTCCCAGTGAATTTGCGGCAAAACAACTTGTGTTGGGTCAAACCATTTACTTTTAGATAAATTGCGGCGCAGTTCGTCGGTGTAGTTGGCTTCTTGAATGAAGTCTAATTCTGCACGTAGGGCGATCGCAAATTCTTCGGCTAGGGCTACAATATCGTATTGTTGACCGAAGTCTGTGAGCATGACAAGTTCTGCCAAACCTCGGAGCACGGCGATGTCTTGTTCGATGACAATATCAATCCCGGGGCGCTGAACTTTTAGGGCGACTTCGCGGCCGTCTTTTAAGGTAGCTTTGTGGGTTTGGGCGATCGAACCTGCGGCAACTGCTTGAGTGTTAAATTTGGAGAAGGTTTCTTCGATCGACTGTTTGAGTTCCAGGCGCACGATTGCTTCTACTTCCGACCACGGTACGGGCGGCACTTCGGCTTGTAGAGTGGAGAGGGTTTCGATGTAGGCGGCCGGTAACAAGTCGGGGCGGGTACTCAGCAATTGTCCCAATTTGACAAATACTGGGCCTAATTCGACGAGGATGTTGCGGAGAACTGCGGGAGTTGGGAGACTGGGTGCGTCGGTTTTGCGGCCGGTTAGGAGGCTTTTCATGTAGTCCCAACCGTTGCGGAAGACGACCTCTAGAATTTCTCCTTTGCGAGAAGTGTTTTGAACTAGGCTGAACACGTGGCCTCCGGGTCGATCGGGTTTAAGGACTCTACACTTACTAGGATAGCGCTGTTAACCAAGCTGACCATTGTCTTGAGGAATAACTTGGAGGGAATAGCGCAAAGGGCGCGATTCAGCCAAGAGGGATAGCTGCGCCGCGCGTACTTTGGGGTGTGGGGGAGGGCGATGGCGTTCCGCCCCGCAAGCTACGATTTTTGGCAGTGGCATTAATCCTCATGCTAATATTATAGTTAAACCAGACACGATATTTTTATGATTAAATTGATTGAGTTGAAAAGTTGTGTCAAAGACTTGAATTAGTAAGTTATTACAAGCCAAATTCTAAATGTGTTTCAAACCCTATAAAAAACATGATTGCCATCCAATCTCCTGCAACCTCGATCGAATTATCCATCAATTTAACTGACGAGCAATTTTTTGAGCTTTGTCAGAACAACCGCGATTATCAATTTGAACGTACAGCATCAGGGGAATTAATTATTATGGCACCGACAGGCAGTGAAACTAGCAGACGTAATGCTGACTTAACATCTCAAGTCCGAGTCTGGAACAGTGAAACTAAACAGGGAGTTGTTTTCGACTCTTCAGGAGGTTTCACCCTCCCGAATGGTGCCGATCGCTCTCCTGATGCCTCTTGGGTCAAAAAAGAACGGTGGGATGCTTTAACTCCCGAACAAAAAGACAGTTTTGCTCCTTTGTGTCCCGATTTTGTGGTCGAGTTGCGATCGAAGACTGATTCGTTGAAAAAGCTGCAAGATAAAATGCAAGAATATATAGATAACGGTGCGAGATTGGGTTGGTTAATTGACAGGCAAAATCGGCGGGTAGAAATTTATCGCCCCGGTCAAGATGTGGAAATTCTCCAAAATCCTGCTACACTCTCAGGGGAAGATGTATTGCCGGGTTTTGTGTTGGATTTAGCAGAAATTATGTAAATAGTTGACAGATGCGAGTTGCGTCACTAAAATTTCCTAGGTTCGTAGTGAGGACTTTAGTCCTTGTTATAGAATCGGAAAAGAAAGGACTAAAGTCCTTACTACGAACCTGTTTTTCTATTGTTGTTTCCTTACAATAAATCTTTCAACTTCTCATCTTCTCCCAACACCTTGATGACCTGTTTTATCTCCTGCGTCCTGTCCTTTTTCACAATCAAAGTCACATTCCCATCTCTGACAACTACCACATCTTCTAAACCAATGGTGACAATTACTTCATTCTCATCCGCTGCATAGAAAATAGCGTCCTTGGTATCAATTCCGATGTGTTTTGCTAACTCGACATTCGGCTTGTCTCCTTGCAGCAAACGGCCGATCGCATTCCAGTCACCCAAATCGTCCCAACTAAAGCCTACAGGCAAAACACAAGCCTTTTGCGTCTTCTCCATCAGCGCATAATCGATGCTGATTTTCGGTAACTCTGCGTAAGCCGCAGCGCCTTTGGCTTCCAAAGCAGCCATCATCTCTGGCACATGATTTCGCAATTCTGTCAAGACTGTGCCGACTCGAAACACGAAAATTCCGCCATTCCAGCTAAACTTACCGCTGGCTACAAATTCTTCAGCCGTGGCGCGATCGGGCTTTTCCGTAAATCTAGCCACGCGATAGGCTGGAAAACCGCCAAAATTGCCAATTTCTTCGCCTTGTTCGATGTAGCCGTAGCCAGTGGAAGCATAACTCGGTTTGACTCCCAAAGTAGCGATCGCACTTTCCTTTCTCGCCAACTCCGCCGCCGCTTCCAAAGTCTTGACAAACTCCTCCGGTTCCCCAATCCAGTGATCCGCCGGGAAAAACCCGACAACCGCATCCTCACCGTAACGCTTCGCAATTTCGATCGCACTCCAAGCCACTGCGGGCGCAGTATCCCGGCCTTCCGGTTCCGCCAGCAAATTCTCAGGAGGTAGTAGCGGCAACTGTTCGCGGACTCCCGCAGCCAACATTTCCGATGTTACTACCCACAAATCTTCCCAACCGTTACCTAATGTTAATAGTCGATCGGCTGTGGCTTGCAGCAAACTTTTGCCGCTACCGTCGAGACTGAGAAACTGTTTGGGGCGCTGTTTGCGGCTGAGTGGCCAGAAGCGTTCGCCTTTACCGCCGGCGAGGATTACGGGAATTAAGGTTTTGGTCATGGTTTGAAGTTTAAGGGTTCTGATCTATTTTGCCTGACGGCTTATAATTATGGAGAAATTGTGGTTGTCTGTGGGTGCTAAGGGCGATCGGGCTAAAGTTTTTGGCTGAGATTTCGCTAACCAGTAGGTGTAAAAATTGGGGTATGAAATTTTTCGGCTATAATGTAGATAGTGCAAGGGTTTGAGGTCGATCGATTTTTAAAATGCCTAGCGAAAAGGCTAGGGTCTTTACTGGATAAGGATTTCAAGGCAAAATGAATCAAGGGGGATTGACAGACCGAAGGCTGAAATGGTACTTTAGTTTGAGGTTAGCGAAACTGAACGTTGAAAACCAAATACAGCAAGGCTTCTGGAGCGGGCGGCCGCAAAATACCTAAATCCCTATCAGGGATTGAAACGTGCCTGCTTGGTTTTTCACCACTGGTACAGTGAGCCGCAAAATACCTAAATCCCTATCAGGGATTGAAACGCGCTAAAAAGCACTCACCAGCTTCTTCATCAAGCCGCAAAATACCTAAATCCCTATCAGGGATTGAAACCGTAGTGCCACCTACTGAGGTGCTGCCCATACTGCCGCAAAATACCTAAATCCCTATCAGGGATTGAAACAAATGATTCTTCAACATTATGGTCACGTTATAAAGCCGCAAAATACCTAAATCCCTATCAGGGATTGAAACGATGTTGTACTCTTGCCAGTCGATCGTTTAGCCATTTGCCGCAAAATACCTAAATCCCTATCAGGGATTGAAACTCATCTTCAACCGACCTTGCCCAGACAGTAGTCTGCCGCAAAATACCTAAATCCCTATCAGGGATTGAAACTTACCTTCTTGCCAATTACAACTATTTCCTTCGAGCCGCAAAATACCTAAATCCCTATCAGGGATTGAAACCATAGAGAGAATCGACACCTTCGCGGGTCAGGATGCCGCAAAATACCTAAATCCCTATCAGGGATTGAAACTCCTTTTTTGCGGACTGCGATTAATTCTAGGCATGCCGCAAAATACCTAAATCCCTATCAGGGATTGAAACATTTAGGTGCCTAAATCCCCACTTTTTGTCCGTCCATGCCGCAAAATACCTAAATCCCTATCAGGGATTGAAACTATCAATTTGATTGCGTTTTCTTTGGTTAACTCTTGAGCCGCAAAATACCTAAATCCCTATCAGGGATTGAAACCCAATTCCCGCCGATTACCGCCACCCCCATCGTGAGCCGCAAAATACCTATTTCCCCATCTAGGGCTTGAAACGCAAGTACGATCGCGAGTTTGTAAGGCTCGTCAAGCCGCAAAATACCTAAAACCCTATCAGGGATTCAAAGCGAACGCTCTAGCTGAGAGTGAAAGCCATATTGAGACTTATAAAATCGCATTCCCTAAATTAGTGCACCTTACCGCAATATATAGCGCGTCATATTATGTGCGATCCATCGACCGCAATTAAAGTAGTTCGCCAGATTCCAGAATTTGGAATCACAGATTGAAAATAGGTGTAAGATCGAGGAGAAATCCCGGCAGTACGTCTTCACCAGAAAGTGTTGGCAGTTGGTCAACAGTAAAATTAATAACTTCGACATCTTGAGACAAGCGATAGATTTCTACTAAAGGCGTTTGAGGATCAATCAGCCAGCCCAACCGACAGCCATTAGCCCGATAATCCAGCATTTTCGATCGCAATTTTTCTAAAGAATCACTTTGCGATCTTAATTCCATTACAAAATCGGGACACAGGGGAGGAAACCTGCGTTTGTCTTCTGCGGATAAAGCTTCCCAACGTTCTCGAAGTACCCAAGAAGCATCGGGAGAACGTTTTGCCCCATTTGGCAATCGAAAGACTGTGGAAGAGTCAAAAACTTTACCTAATCCACTTCGTCGGTTCCACGAACCGAGGTCTAAGTTAAGATCGGAATTTCGGATGCCGCTTTCGCCGCCAGTTGGGGGCATAACAATCATTTCTCCTTCAGCAGTTAGTTCGAGCCGCCATTCTTCATTAGCAACACACAGTTGATAAAACTGTTCGTCTGTTAAGGCGACTGCGGCAGGTAGATTTAGGGTGAAAGTTTCCATCGATGATTCGATCGCCAATGAGATTAGTTTTATTATAGCCCCTAGTTTTTTAATTTGCTCAAAAGTGCGATCGACCGTCAGGGAAGACTTGAGTCCCCAAAAATAAAGACTGAAGTCCTGACTGCGAACCAATGAGCACGGAAAATCGCGATCGCTAATTTCTTGTTACGCGATCGATCCAACCAGCATAAAACGACACCCGCGTATCCCCGGAAATTTCCCCAAAACTGCCGTTATCATCCAGATTATCAATATCCGCGATGTTTGTCTTGAAAAATCCGCGATCGCTGTAACCCCAAGAACTAATCCCCGCAATCTTCCCCTCCACAAACGAAGGCCCGCCGGAATCTCCGCTAGCTGTAGCTATCTCATTTTTCCCCAAACCTCGATCGCGCAAATTCGGAAAATGCCTCCCCAAAGCATCGCGTTGCGGGCTTCCATCGTCAAAATCAAAGATTAATTGACCGCCCAAAACCAACTCCGACATATCTGATTCTGTAGCATTTTTCAAAACATCAATTAAACCATCATAGCGATTCTGTCCGCCATATCTTCTCGCCTCCGAATTAGAATTTTCATCTTGCCCCTTCGCACCTAAACCAGTATATCCGTATCCCACCTTTGTAAATATCTTGCCCAATTCATTTTTACTTCTATTTATTTCGTACTGTTCAATACTTGACGGTGCGAATTTTTTCAGCTTTAAAATAGCAAGATCGTTGCCAACTTCCGACTCGTAACCAGTCCAGCCCGGATGGATGTAATAGTTGCTGACGGGAATGCTAATTTCACCGCTAGGCAATTTAAAAGTTGCTTTAATTGCTGTTCCCGCAGGCACCTTAACTCCCCCTTCATTCAGACAGTGGGCGGCGGTTATTATGTACCTTCCTCCTGTTAGCAGCGAACCCGTACATTGAGCCGGTTCGAGATAGGCCACGCCTGTATATTGATTTAAAGCTAAAGGTTTGCGGGAACTGCTGTCACCAAAAGCGCTAATTATAGAGTTTGCGATTTCTGCTGTTTGTAAAACTAAGAAAACAGTTATCACTGCCATTAACAAAATTTTGATTGCCGACTTCATTTTTGAGATTAAATTGATTGGAGAAATCTTATACCAATTTTTAACGAAATAACAGTATTCTTGTCCCCCCCCTGATTCATGGGGGGGCTAGGGGGGGTCGAAGAGTGTTGCACAATTTTAGATAATTGGTATTACATTAAATCCAGTATCCTCGGAATTAATGTTACCCACGATCGAGACACTGCACGTGCCTTTCGTGTCAATTTAACGCCAAACCTTTTCAGAGACTACTGTTCGACGATTAAGTCTAGATCCCCCCTAACCCCCCTTCCCAAGCAGGGTGGATTAATTGTCGAGAGGTTAAATCAAGGCTATGAAGGCTATTGACTGACATCATGCGAGGCATTTAACAGGTTTATCTGAACTAGATAAATCAAAAAGTAACTCACTCAAATCTTC